>WFSU01000152.1 GCA_015485845.1 Nitratifractor sp.
GCCAATGTCTCGGCAAAGAGCCGATCATCCTCGAGCAGCAAAATAGTGGAGAGGTTTTTGAGTGAATCTTTCATAGAGATATTGTATAGTGTTTTTGATTTAGGAAGGATTGCTTATCACTCGCCATAGTGGTCCTTTTGATCAGGTAACACTAAAATAATCTTTTTGTTCTATAGTTCCACCATCAAAACCAAATTGGAGGAAAACCATGAACAAAATCACAGCCACATCTCTCGGCCTTGCAGCTCTTTTCGCTTTGAATGGATGTAATTCAGCCGATATGCAAACCAAAACGATCACAGGAAAGGCGATCGACCCCTACCTCGCCGGCGCCACCGTCTGCCTCGGGGATGATGAACAGCATTGCCTCTCGGATGAAGCAAACGTCACGACCGACAGCCAGGGCAACTACACCTTGACCGTTTCGGGCACCCATTTTGATGAAAGCCACACCATTGTCGTCACCGGGGGTCATGACATCGAAACCGATGCGAATTTTACCGGCAGCGTTGTTGCCTACCATTATGACGGCAATACAACCGTCAATGTCTCACCCCTGACCACGTTTACCTACGCTCAGATCAAAGAAGCCAACGCTACAACCCATCAAGCACGTCACGCTATCGAAGCCAACCTCACGACTCTCTTCCATTGCGACGTCCACGCTGATGTTGTCGCCGAAGCCGACCACAATCATACGGCTGGGTTGAAGGCGGCTCTCAAGCTGGCACGGGGCGCGGAACTCTTCGATGCCAATGGTACGTTCGGATTTTATATCTTTGCAGCACGTAAACACCATGCAGGAGAGCATCTTGATGTGGATGCACTGCTGCGTGCCGCTGCTGAGCAGGCCGAAAACGATGCCAACGGCACTGGCCTGGTCGACGCTATTGAAGACGTAATTGATGCGGTCAATGATGCCAACGGTTCTGTCCACACCATCGCAAGAGAGGCACATGATGCCGCCCACAATGCTGCTCACGATGTCCACAATTTCGTCCACAAGCGTGTATGCGAGCTGACCGATACTTGCGCTGCCGATCACAACCAGACCCGGCGGCAGACCCGTGACTCCAACGATCAAAACCGAACGCGATCACACAATCCACAAGACGCAGGCCGATAACGAGTAAACCGCCCTGCACTGCGGGACTGAAGTCCCGTCTCCTGATGGGGATATTCCATCCCAATTCTACCTGCTACTTTCTACTCTCTACCCACTCACATATACATCCCGCCGTTGACTTTGAGCGTCTCCCCGGTGATATAACTCGCATGGTCGCTCAACAGAAACGCCACCGCTTCGGCCACTTCCGAAGGCTCTCCAAAACGTCCCAAGGGGATCTTCGCAACAAAGGCGTCTTTGACCTCCTCTTTGAGCACATCGGTCATCTCGGTAGCGATGAAGCCCGGGGTGACGGTGTTGAAGCGGATGCCGCGCGGAGCGGCTTCCTGGGCGAAGCTTTTGGTCATGGCGATGGTGCCTCCTTTGGAGGCGGAGTAGTTGGTCTGTCCGGCGTTGCCGGTTTCGCCGACGATGCTGGCGATGTTGACCACGGCACCGAAGCGGGATTTGGACATCACCTTGACCGCTTCGCGGCATCCGATGAAGGTGGACTTGAGGTTGGCGTCGATCACCGCCATGAACTCTTCGGTTTTCATCCGCATTGCCAGCTTGTCCCGGGTGATCCCGGCATTGTTGACGAGGTAACTCAGTGCTCCATCGGCAGCGACGATCTCCTTGATCGCCGCGACAAACGCCCCGTCATCGCTCACATCAAATCCAATCACCTCAGCACTCCCGCCCTCAGCAATGATCGCTGCCTTGACCGCCTCAGCCTCAGCCTCACCGCTGCGATAATTGACCCACACCTTGAGCCCCTGCTTAGCCAACCCTTTGGCGATCTCAGCGCCAATCCCTCTGCTACTACCCGTGACGAGTACGTTTTTGCCTGTGAATGTCATGTATGTATCCTTCTAAAATGTTGAGTACCCTGATTGTAGCATACAATAAATTTATGCTACGATACCCCCATGAAAAAACCATCCCCCAATACCCCCTGCCCCTGCGGGAGCGGGAACAAATACAAAAAATGCTGTCAACCGTATCATCGGGGAGCCCGCCCCGCCGATGCCCTCCTCCTGATGAAGAGCCGATATAGTGCCTACGCCCTAAGGCAGAGCCGATACATCATCGACACCACCCACTCAGACAACTCCGACTACACCGAAAATACCGCAGTGTGGATCGCCGGGATCGAAGCGTTTTCGGAACAGACCGAGTTTCGAAGATTGGAGATTTTGGACTTTGAAGATGGAGACGAGGAAGCCTACGTCACCTTCCGCACTATATTTGGCGACGGATCGATGGTGGAGCGGAGCCGGTTTGTCCGTGAAGGGGAGAGGTGGCTCTATCACAGCGGAGAAGTGGGTAGTGGGTAGTGGGTAGTGGGTAGAAATTTTGCATAGGTTTTCTTAGGGGAATCCAAGCTCGCGTAGGGTGCGCAATTGCGCACCTTTCAACGGTTACATTGCAGAGATTTGGTGTGCTATTGCACACCCTACAGGATCAAACTCTCATCCATCTCCCCCGGCACTTCCAACCCCATCAACTCCAGCACCGTCGGAGCAATATTATTGAGTCCGCCCCCTTCGCGAAGTTTGGTGACCCCTTCGGCCATCACAAAACACCAGACATCCCCCACTGTATGGTTGGTCAGCACATTCCCCTCCCCATCGCACATCTCTTCGCAATTACCGTGGTCGGAGGTGAGGATGAGGTTGTAGCCGTGTTCTTTGGCTTGGTGGAGGATGAGGCCGATCTGTTCATCGACCGTCTCGACCGCTTTTTTGGCTGCTTCGTAGTTGCCGGTGTGGCCGACCATGTCGCCGTTGGCAAAGTTAACGACGATAAAGTCATACGCTTCTCCCATCGCTGTACGCACCGCCGCGCCCACTTCGGGAGCCGACATTTCAGGCTGGAGATCGTAGGTGGCTACATCAGGACTGGGGATCAGCACGCGGCTCTCCCCCTCGTACGGTGTCTCGATCCCGCCATTGAAGAAAAACGTCACATGGGCATATTTCTCCGTCTCGGCCGTGTGAAACTGCCGCAGTCCAGCACGGGAAATCACCTCAGCCAGCGTGTTGGTCGGAGCTTCCTTGGGGAACATCACCGGGTAGGGGAAGGTCGCATCGTATTGGGTGATCGTCGCCAAATAGATCGGGAGGTACGTACGAGAAAAGCCGGTAAATACAGGATCCCCCAGTGCCTGTGCAATCTCACGCATCCGGTCGCTGCGGAAGTTGGTCAGCACCACCGCATCCCCGGCCTTGATCCCGGGATACCCGGAAAAAGCAACAGGTTCGAGAAACTCATCGGTAATCTCAGCCGAATAACTTCGAGTCACATATTCTGCCGGGCTCAGCTCCGTCACCGGATCGGCCAGCGCAATCGCCCGGTAGCCCCGCTCTACCCGCTCCCAGCGGTTGTCCCGATCCATCGCGTAGTAGCGTCCGCCGATCGTGGCGATCCGTATTTGCTCATCGCAGATTGCTTCGATCTGTTTCAGGTATTCCGGAGCAGACGTGGGGCTCACATCCCGCCCGTCGGTGATCAGATGGAGCCACACATGCTTGCCCATGTCGCGGGCGATCCTAGCCAGCCCGATCGTGTGCTCAATGTGCGAATGCACCCCGCCGTCGCTCATCAGGCCGATCAGGTGCACCGTCTCACTCTGCTCGAGTGTCTCCTGCAACGCAGTATTCTTTGCCAAAGAACCGTCTTCAAGTGCCAGCGAAATCTTGACCAAATCCTGATAGAGCACCCGACCGCTGCCGAGCGTCATGTGCCCCACTTCGGAGTTGCCCATCTGCCCCTCGGGGAGCCCGACACTCAGGCCGTGGGTGGCGATCAGCGTATGGGGTACCCCCTCAAACAAGCGGGCATAAGTCGGTTTCTCGGCATCGGCAAAGGCGTTGCAGGCACTCTGGGGCTTGTGCCCGATCCCGTCGGTGATGATGAGCAGGGTTTTGTTCACATTTGGATTCACGACACCATCCTTAAAAGAAATATTGTGTAAAATACCATCTCTTATCTAATACTCGATTGAAAGTCCGCCATGCTGTATTACTTCCACCACTTATTTGATATCAATCTACTCAGTTACATCTCGGTACGAGCCGGGATTGCCTTTTTCCTCTCTTTCGTCCTGATGATGATCCTCCTCCCAAAATACATGGCATGGGCGATCAGCCGCAAAGCCAATCAACCCATCAACAAATACGTCCCCGCCCACGAAGGGAAGCAACATACCCCCACCATGGGCGGCGCCGTCTTTGTCATTACCACGGTCATCGCCTCACTCTTGACTGCGGACTGGGGCAACGGGTATGTCTGGGGTGGACTCTTCGTCCTGGTGGGCTTCGGCTTTGTCGGGCTCAAGGACGACCTTGGCAAGATCCTCACCGGGGATAACCTTCAGGGGTTGACGGCACGCGGCAAAATGGGCTTTTTGATCCTCGTCTCCATCGCGATCAGCCTCGGACTCATTTACGGCGTCCACTTCCCCACCACCCTCTATGTCCCGTTTGTCAAAACGCCGATCGCAGACATGGGACCTCTCTGGGCGACCCTCTTCTGGACACTCGTCCTCATCGCCGCGAGTAACGCCGTCAACCTCACCGACGGTCTCGACGGTCTGGCCACAGTCCCCAGCATCGTCGGACTCGGGACACTGAGCATCATCGTCTACTTCAGCGGTCACGCGGGATTTGCCCGCTACCTGCTCCTCCCCAACATCCACGGCGTCGGCGAAGTGATCATCGTCGCCTCCTCCCTCATCGGAGCCCTGTTTGCTTTTCTGTGGTACAACAGTTACCCCGCCGAACTTTTCATGGGTGATACCGGCTCCCTCTCCATCGGCGCCTTCTTCGGCTACATGGGGATCCTCGGCAAGAGCGAAATCCTCCTCGTCCTCATCGGCATCATTTTCGTCATCGAAACCGTCTCGGTGATCCTCCAGGTGGGCAGCTACAAATTCCGCAAGAAACGGATCTTCCTCATGGCACCGATCCACCACCACTATGAGATGAAAAACTGGGCGGAAAACAAAATCATCGTTCGATTCTGGATGATCGCCATCATCGCCAACCTCCTCGCACTCATTACGCTAAAGATTCGGTAAAAAGATCAAACGATGACTGCACGAAATAAGCTACGGCATAGCGTTCCACAGCAGGAGCTATGGAACGAGAGAAACTATTCACTATTCACCATTCACTATTCACTCCATAGCAGGACACTGCTATGGCACTGAGTCTCATCGGCTACGGCCTCACCACCCGCGCCATCGCCCGCTATCTTGGAGGCGACCAAACCTTCTACGATGACCGCACCGAAGAGCCCCGGGAAGATGATGAAGGCAACCGCATCCTCCCCACCAGCCACTTCGACCCCGACCAAAGCGACCTCGAAATCCTCACCCCGAGTATTCCGCCCCATCACCCCATCCTAAAAACCGCCCGCAATCCCATCAGTGAATACGACTTTTTCCTCGGAGACCACCAAAGCAGTGTCATCCCCACCAAC
>WFSU01000153.1 GCA_015485845.1 Nitratifractor sp.
CACCAGAACTTCATCGCCAAGAAAGACCTGAAAATAACGCTGCTCAGCGACGAGGAGAAAGAGGTGCTCCAGGCCTACGGTGTCTGGCAACTCAAGAAAAACTATGGCCGTGAGTACATGGGCGTGGTGCGCTCGACGTATCTGATCGACCCGGATGGCAACGTAGCGGCCGTGTGGGAGAAAGTGCGGGTCAAGGGGCATGTGGAAGCGGTACGCCAGAAGCTGGAAGCGTTGAAGAATATGTAGGGTTGGCTTCAGCCGACCACATATTTCCCCTTTTTTTTATGGTTCCATCAGGGGCTTGGACTTCAGTCCAACAAACGCGCCAGCGTGTCACTTTGGCATGGGTAGTTTTTTTGTTATTCTGTGGGACTGAAGTCCCAGTCCCTTTTTAGTGAAAAGTGAAAAGTGAAAAGTGAAAAGTGAATAGTGAATAGTGAATAGTTTTGGTATGATTTTCTTTGGAAAATCTGAAAAAGGAACCCGCATGAAAAAACTTCTACTTTCTCTTTCGCTTCTCCTCTCTGTCTCTTACGCCGTCGAACTCCGCCTCACAAACGCACAAGCCAACCAGATCGCTCACAAAATCTGGCTCAACGAAGGCTCAGGCAAGCGCAGCAAGCTGGTGTGGTGGAACAAGGGGGAGGAGTTTGCTTCGGTGGGGATCGGGCATTTTATCTGGTTTACGGCCGAAAAGCCGATGTGGTTCTGGGAAGCGTTTCCGCCGATGCTGCGTTACATCACTGCTCACGGCGCCCGGCCGCCCCGGTGGCTGACCCCGCAGACCCACTGTGTCTGGCACAGCTATGAGCAGTGGCGTCGTGCCAAGAAAGCCAATACGAAAAAAATGCGGGAGCTCACCGCCTTCATGGATCGCACCAAGGGGCTTCAGGCACGTTTTATGCTTCATAGGCTTAACAGCTCCTTTCCTCGGATACTCGCCTATGCCCGAGCCCATGGGCAGGGGAAGATTGTTGAGAAAAATTACCGCCGCCTTCTCTACCGAAAAAACGGTTCGATCGACCCGCAGGGGGCCTACATTTTGATCGATTACATCAATTTCAAAGGGGACGGCGTCAACAAAGGAGAGCGCTACCAGGGCAAAGGGTGGGGGCTGTATCAAGTGCTCACCCGGATGAATCCCCGTGACCCCAACCCCTATCATGCCTTTGCAATGGCGGGTAAGATCGTCCTTGAGCGTCTCACCCACATCGCACCGCCCGAGCGCCGCCTGTGGCGGTTTCGTAAGGGGTGGTTCAATCGGATGGATACGTATTGGAAATAAAAGAGATTACCGTTCGGTGGTGATCATGTAGCCCAGACCGTTGGCGTTGGTGATGAGGTCGGTGCCGAGCTGCTCTTTGATGCGGCTGATGAGGGAGCGCAGACGGCTGGTGCCGGTATCATTCCCCCAGATGTGCAGGGATATTTGTTCGTTGGAGACGACGCTGTTTCGCTGATGGATGAGGAGGGCGAGAAGTTGCTGCTTTTTGTCGGCCAGCGGGATGGGAGTGCCGTCATGTTCGAGCATGCCGGTTTCGGTATTCCAGATGAACCCCTCTTTGAGGGGGATGGTTGTCGGGAGAGGGTGTTTTTCGGAGTGCTGGAGTGCCATTCGGATCGTGGCGATGATCTCTTTTTCTCGGTACGGTTTCATGAGATAGGCGACGGCCTCTGCGTCCAGTGCATACTCAATCATCTCTTCGTCCGCATAAGCGGTGAGGAATATAATCTTGCAGTCGGGGTGGGAATGCTTGAGACGGATGGCCGCCTCTGATCCACTCATGGGGCCTTTGAGGATGATGTCCATCAACACAATGTCGACACAAGTCTCATTGAGCTGTTTCAGGGCTTCGGAGCCGTTGTCAGCACGTCCGAGGACGTTGAAACCCTCTCCCTCGAGGATCTCCCATAGATACTGCGCGGAGACGAGATCGTCTTCGACGATGAAAATCGTTGCTTTTTTCATAAAACTATTATACGATGAAGCGGCTTATCGTTTGGTTGCAACAAATCTGCAACAAACCGTCGGTATACTAACGGTATGAAAACTTTGTTGAACCATTTCATGTCGCTGAATCGACGCGATAGGATGTTGTACGGGATCACCCTTGCTGCCGTGGGGGTGATCCTCCTCGGCAGTGTAGCGGATGGGTTCACCGGACGGTACCCACAGGCAGTCGTTCAAGCGGTCATGCTCGGGGTTGCGATCGGGTTGTTTTGGGACTATCGGCGGCGGCGCAATGCGACGGTGTTCGCGTACGGAGGGATCGTAACGGCATCGTTGGGGTATACGCTTCTGCTCTATCTCGATCATTTTGTGCTTCATAGCTATCTCATTTTGATGATTATCCCGCTTGTGATCTTTTTTGTACTACCCTTGCGACAGGCGTTGATTGCCAGTGTGCTTCACTATCTTGTGGTGGTGCTGGTCAGCGAGTACGGGTATGCCGTGCTGCATCTCGATTCGGCGATGTTTGACAAAGATGCGATTCAGGTCTATACATTCGGGGCGATTTTCATCCTCGCATTCGGGACGTTCTACCAGCTGGCGATCGAAGAGTCATATCGTCAGCTCCAGCACGCCAACGCCCAAAAAGCCCTCCTCCTCAAAGAGATCCACCACCGGATTAAAAACAACCTCAACAAAATGTCCTCGGCACTGGGACTTCAGATCCTCCGTATCCGTCGGGGACACTCGGTTTCCCCCGAAGAGATCCTCACCGCTAACAAACTCCGGATCGAAGCAATGTCGCTCGTGCACGAAGCGCTTTACCGTTCCGAAGACATCGCACGGGTCGATATGGCGGCCTATATCCGCAAACTTGTTGATCTCATCGCCCGCACCCACGAGCGCACTCTTCCGATCGATCTCGAAGCCGGGGGGATCACACTTTCTCCGGACAAAGCGCTGCGGATCGGGACGATCCTCAACGAACTCATCACCAACACGCTCAAGCACACACCGCCCGATGCTTCGGATCTTCATATTGCCGTCATATTGACTGCCCAAGCAGAATCGTGCCTACTGACCTATACCCAGACCGGCCACCCCGATCCCGTCGATGCCGCATCCCTCACCCAAACCAAAGGGCTCGGGATGATGTTCATCCGCCTCTCTGCCGAAGAGATGGGGGGCAATCTTGCGATCGTCTCGGAGCATAATTCGCTTATTTTTACGATAGTGTTCCCCTGCTGACTCTCCATTCTATCGCTCTCCTCACCACCGATGCAACAAATGTGCAACACTTTCGGGTTATAGTGAGAATATGGTTTTGTAGAAACTGATTCCAAAGGAGGATGAAATGAAAAGAGTAATTATGATATTCATGGCATTTGGTTTGTTCGGGTATGCTTTGGTAATTGACCGATCCTATATGGCAATGGATGCCGTGAAATCGGGAGACACCTATGATGTCAAAGGGATTGTCGACAATTACCCGGTGGACAAAGAGAAACTCTACGCAATAGTGTTTTATAAAAATGCCGATGCGGGCGACGTGCTCCATATCAAATGGATCGCTGAAAAGGCAGAAGGAGGAATATCCCGATACGAGATAGCCACCGTCGATCTGCCCCTCGCACTCCCCTCGGGTGCCATCAGGGCTCAATTGCAGAGGGGGGCAAAGCCCTGGCCGAAAGGAACCTATCGGGTGGAGATGTATCACAAAGATAAAAAAGTCGGTGAGCACACGTTTACGATCGGTATGGGCAAGACCGATCAGAACGCTTCCAACCCCAAGCCGTCGGCTGCTTCACCGATAACCGATTTCTTTTTTGCGAAAAAAGCCTGGCATGACAAGGAAGGTTATATTGATTACGATGGGAAGTCGGATAGGTTTGACGTCACACAACACAAGCTATTTGTCATCGTAAAATATCGCGATCTCACCGTTCCGGGTACGATCCAGATCCAATGGGTGCTGGACGATGCGGATGGGAATCACAATGCCCTCCTGCTCAAAAATGATATGAATATTACGCAAAAAGAGGGCGCACTTTATTTCGCAATTACATTGGATATCGATTGGCCGGTAGGAAGTTATCATGCGGAGTTGTATCACAATGATCGCCGCATAGCCTCCGCCCCCTTCAAAATGGCTCAATCTGCACCGGCATCCGTTGCGCACGACGCACCCAAGCCAGCCGGTAACAGTGACAAGATCCAAGGCCTGATCGGGAGCAAATGGGTGGACAACAGCGAAGCGAAACCATTGATAATTTATTTCCCTTCATCAACCCAAATGAGTTTTGACGGCGTGGTTCGCCCTTGCATCATCAGCGACACCAGGATCAAAATGCACGGCCAGCACGGATGGCTGGATATCCTCTATACGATTTCAGGGGATGAGATGACGATGACGATGGTCAAAACGGGTGCCAAAGGGGTCTTTCATCGTATGAAATCCTCCGGAGACACTCCGGCAGCAACACCGAATTCCCAGAATGGATCGCCCACCTTCGCCCACAGGTATTGCAGCAGCCGGGGGAGTAGCAATGAGTGGATCGCATTCGGAGCTTCCGGTGACTTCAGTTTTGGCTCGCTCGAGAACGACATTGTTGCAGCTTCCGGTACCTATCGGGTCACGGGGGACACCATTACTGTCACGGTCAAGGGAGAGGATCTGGGTGCGCTCCGTATCATCCGAAAGAGCGGTACGCAGATTGAGACACTGGAGTTTGACGGGACGGTGTATGACAGCAAGCTCTGTCCGGCACAAAAACAGAACCGATAGGGAGAAGTACCAGTGAGACACACGATACTAATCGCATTACTGTCGGGTTTCTGTTCGATTTTGTTTGCCGGCAGCGATACCGCCAACCTTTTTTCGGTGCAGGCAAGCGGCGATGCTTCAGGGTCGGTTCATGAGCAGCCGGTAACCTTCGATTTCAGCATGCATGGCGAGTCGGCTCGGCAAGCGTGGACGATCATGGTCTACATGGACGGGGACAACAACCTCGAGCATTTTGCTCTGAAAGATCTCAATGAGATGGAGAAGGGGCTCGGAAAATCGGTTAACATCATTGTCCTCCTCGACCGGGCGGACAGATACGACCGTTCCGAGGGGGACTGGAAGGATGCCCGCGTCTATCATCTGCGCCACGATGAAGACCTGAATACTATCCACTCAGAGATCATCGCCCAACCCGGAGAGCTCAATATGGGGGAGGGGAAGGTACTCGAGTCGTTTGTGAGCGCTGCCATCCAATCGTTCCCGGCGGATCATTATGCCCTGATCATGTGGGATCACGGCGGGGGATGGATCACCCATGCCCTTGACGACAAAGCGCCGGGTGCCCCAAAGGGATCGGACTACCTGACGCTGCCGGAGCTCTCCACCGCGATCCGCCATAGCCTCTCGGCAACCGGGGTGAAGCGGCTGGACATGATCGGGTTTGATATGTGTCTGATGGCGGAGCTGGAGACGGCATCCCAGATCGCCGATCTGGCTGAAGTGATGGTCGCTTCGGAAGCGCTCGAACCGGATGACGGCTGGCCCTACGATACGGTAATACCGGAATTTTCTATCCCAGGCAAAACCATCCGCAAGATCGCACCCGTGATGGTCGAGGCGTATCACCGCTATTATCGTGAACACGGAATTGCTGCTACCACCCTCTCGGCCTACGATCTTCGCTACGCGGATGCGGTACGCCAATCGTTCGATCGGGTGCTGCAAAAGCTCATGACCGATGTAGAACAGCACGGAGCCCTCCTGACTCGGGCACTCTTCTATGCCGAGGCGTATCAGGATCGCATGGACGAACTCCCCAAAGGGGACAGCGCCATCTCCAGTGTGGATATGATGGATACCCTCAACCGCATCCGTGCCAACAGCGACCCTTTCAAGGCTGACAAAGCATACCGGCAGTTGCAGTCGGACATGGAGCACTTTGTCCTGGCATCGCAAACCGGAACCGCTTATCGGCGCAGCCGGGGCGTCTCCATCTATGCTCCCGTTTCTGCCCGACAATTCAATGCCCGCTACACGCAGACCCGTTTCGGGGCGGCATCGCAGTGGAACAGCCTGCTTCACCGCCTCTACCGCTATCAGCAGCGCCAATCCAAACCGGTCGTAACCGATCTGCATCTTGTCGATGTCCGGGGGGGGAAGGTGCACCCCGCAACGATGGCAAAGAGTTTCAGCACCAATGCTTTCCAATACACCGTAGAAGGGAAAAATATCCTCTGGGTCGATGCCTTCAACGGGAGGGTGAGCCCGGACGGCAAGCAGTACTATATCTTCGATCAAAGCACGATCGTCGATACGACCTCCAAAAAGAGCAGCTGGAGAACGATCGGAAACGAACCCTATCCGCTTCCGCACTATACCGACGGGGTTAATCGGGATCTTGTTCAATACAATGGATTCCATTACGTCGTATCCAACGGTACTCATCGCGCGATCGGTACCACGAGGATACGGTTTGAGTCGCCGTTCATCACCGTTCCGATCCTCTATGAACATCCCGATACGGGGAAGCAGAGGGGCGTGATCTATTTTGATGACCAGACGCTGGCGGCCGAACGGGTGGTGCTCTACATTCCGCAACCCAACAGCTCTCTGTTTCTTCCGAGGCACATCACCCCCAAACCCGATGCGAAGATTACGCCGCTGATCGAGACCATCACCACCGGTCAGGACAAGACGGACTATGCTCCGAGTCAAACTTTGCAGTGGCATCAGGGGCTCTACCTGACACTGGCACTGGCCACACCGGGCAGGCAGTTTGTCGGATGGGGGTGCAGACGATCGGGATGCAATCGGATCGCAGACTCTATCCATTTGATCTGCAGAAAAACCGTGAACTCGACACCTACCTGAAAAACGCTTCGTCGGTCACTTTCGACGATATGTCAGGCACATGGGACTTCATCGACTATGCCGAGACTCAAAAGGCGGGGCGCTTCGTCACCACCGGCAAAAGCATGACGTTCAAACCCCTCAAAACCCGGGGAGCCTATGTGGTCAAAACCATAGAAGTGTCTTCCAAGAGCGCTTCGCCGAGGACACAAGTCCATTACGATAGCGTCGCATTCGAAACCGAGCTGCTGCCGATCATGACCACGTTCTCCTCAGAGCGTGAGCCGGGCAGCAAAACCCGTGCCCGTTACGTCTCGACCTATCTTGTGACGATGATCGCCAATCCCGGTACACCGAAAATCCTCTTTATGAAAAATCTGGCGGGCGGCCGGGTCACCGTCGCGGTCGAGCGATCGCCGATCACGGCGCCCCAATCTTCTGCCACGCAGCCCACCTCGATGTCCTCCTCGCCCACACACTCTCAGGCATCGACAATGCTGGCGAAGGCAAACGGACTGGAGGGGATCTGGTCTCTGAACCGCAACGAGCAGCTCCTCATCATCGGTGGAGCCTACCGTCTTGTCGAATACGGTATGGTAGCCGACAGCGGTACCTATACAGTATCGGGCGATACCATTATCGCCAAAAGTACCCTCTCCGGTGTCCAGAACCGCTTGACCTACACATTGCAGGGTGACCGCCTGATACTCAGAGACGGTCAGGGCAAAACGTATCGCTACACGCGGATGAAATAATATTCACACAAAGGAGAAAAGATGAAAAAGTTTGCACTGGCACTTTTGTTGCTTGGGACGATTGGATTGCAGGCGGATATTTTTTTGGATGGTATGTCTGCCTACCAAAAAGGTCAATATTCAAAAGCGGAACAATTTTTCAAAAAAGCTTGTGATGGTGGGTTTGCTGGGGGGTGTAGCAACCTTGGTGTGATGTATGATAACGGCCAAGGGGTAAAGCAGAATATTGCGATGGCAGTAAAACTTTATGCCAAGGCTTGTGATGGCGGCCTTGCTGAGGGGTGTAACAACCTTGGTGTGATGTATGCGAATGGAAAAGGGGTGAAACAGGATGATGCCATAGCGGCAAGATTCTATGCCAAAGCTTGTGATGGCGGGTTTGCTGGGGCGTGTGGCAATCTTGGCGTTATGTATACGAATGGGCAAGGAATCAAGCAGGATATTGCCACGGCAGCAAAACTTTTTAGCAAAGCTTGTGATGGCAGCGATGCCAAAGGGTGCCTTATGCTTGGGTTGATGTATGCTGAAGGACAAGGGGTAAAGCAGGATGTCACTATGGCGAAGAGACTGTTGGGTAAAGCGTGCAACCAAGGATTTCAACTTGGGTGTAAGTATTACAACATGCTCAAAAAACAATAAGGCTGCAAATGCAACATCTATGCAACACTTTTGAGTTATACTGGAGATATGGGTTCCTGGGAACCGAATCCAAACGAAGGAGGAACCATGAGCAGGACGCGTACGATACTTATCTTTGCGCTGGCACTGCTGTTCTCACTGTTGGTGAGTGCATGCGGTGGTGGCGGTGATGGTGAGACCAATGCCACCGGCAGCCAATGGGATCAAATGTCCTGGGATCAGGGCAAGTGGGGATAATTATCCCTTTTATGATTGACCAATACAATACAAGGAGACCATCATGAAACAGACACGCAATACATTGATCGGAATCGTGGCCGCTACGGCATGGCTGCTGGCAGGAAATGTCGGGACGCTCACTACGTTTACCGCCAATACCACCGCCAAAGCATCGGAGGTCAACGGAAACTTCAGTGCGGTCAAAACCGCCGTCAATGGCAATGCCAATGACATCGCAACCAATGCGCATGACATCACGACAAACAAAAACAGCATCAATACAGTGAAAGGAGACTATGTCTCCTCGGTCACGGCCGGAACAGGACTCACCGGAGGGGGTAGCAGTGGGGATGTGACGCTCAAGCCGGCGGATGGGTATGTGTCGATTAACCCAGCTGCGTTTGTAACTGGTGGCACGAGTGGTACTTGCACTACTTATACAGGTGCAACTGTATTCAAGTTTAATCACACGGGGTCACGTAATAATTGTGATGCCATTGCAAGTGTTTCGTTGCCTGATCATGTAACCATCACTTCTTTTGAGTGTGACATTAAGAAGGACAATAATGCCGCATCAGGTGATTTGGCGGTAAGATTGAGATATATAAGTAACGATCTGGCATCACACGATATCATTGTATTGACTACAAATGATGCGGGGAGACAATTATTGAGTTCTTCTACCATTGAAGGTGGCGGAGATCCGGTCGTAGATAACCACACGAAGGTCAACTACCATATCCATTTCGATCCCCCGAATAATACCAACACATCGGATGGGGATGATAATCAAATTTATGGTTGCCGTATAGGGTACACGTATAATTAGTATGTATTTTGAATGGAAAGAACACTCATGAAACAAACCTTACTGTTCTTGACCCTTTTTGTCACATGGAGCCCCGCCGCCGTCACAACCCAGTGTTACCGCTACCCGACGGCGGGGATGGTGGTGGAGGCTTCGCATGAGGGGAAGGTCACCGGCACACGGGAGCTGAAGAATCTTGAGATCTATTATTTCCCCGACCGGGACGAGACCCATGCCATCACGATCGGTTACATTCTCGGAAGCACAAAAATGTACAACAATGATGTTTTTTGCCGA
>WFSU01000154.1 GCA_015485845.1 Nitratifractor sp.
AGCAGAAACTGTGGAAAGTTGAACAACACTTCACGTGTCCCAAACGTCGGAATGATCTGTCCATCATCCAGCTTCAGCCCAAACCGCTTGTCAAGATACGTCAACATCCCTTGACGGAGAAAAGGCTCCCCGGCTGTCCTGGGATATTTGTTGAACAGGTGGGCATGCTCTTTGAGGACATCAAGGATAAACGCCGGTGTCTCAAACTGTGGTTCCCCAATCGTCAGGCTGATGGGTCTGGTTCCCTCCGGAGGTTCAATGTCCGCAAGCAGACGATTGAGCTTTTCAAATGGATACGCTTCAAAATCTGTTTTCATTTATGTACCTCTCCCAGTTACATGGTGTGCTGTTGCACACCCTACGCGATTTTTGGTAAAGGGGACGCGACTTCAGTCGCGTTGAGTGGGACTGAAGTCCCAGCCCCTCACCATTCACTATCTACTATCCACCATCAACCAATACACTAATTTCCCACTCCTCATTCTATTTATACCGCACCAGCCACTCAATAATCTGATTCTGCAATCCGCTCCCTTTCCACCGTTCCCGTCCGTTATACAAGATCGCAAGGACATAAAGTTTGCCGGATTTCCCTCGGACATAACCGGCAATATTTTTGGCATTATTAAGGGTGCCGGTTTTCATCCAGGCGCGTCCTTTGGCGATGCTGTGTTTGAAACGCCGATGGATCGTCCCATCTTTTCCTGCGATAGCCAGAGCATTCATCCAGCGGGTTCCCAGAGTTTTGTACGCATCGTTCAGGACGTTGACCAGTACCGAAGCCGTAATGTACGAATGCCGGGAGAGCCCGCATCCATTGTGGATTTGGATCCGGTCATTCCAGAGCCCACGTGACCGGAGGATCGAGCGGACAGCTTTGGCACCTTTGGCTTCGGTCGCCGGTGCCCCTTCGTGCTGAGCACCGAGAAGCAAAAAGATATGACGGGCATAGAGGTTGTTGCTTTTCTTATCTGTCTTGGCGACGATTTTCAGGAGGGATCGTGAGCGGTGCACCATCAGAGCTTTGGCCAGTCGAGGTACGCGAGCCAGTACCATTTTCCCATCAAAGGCTATCCCCGCCCGTTTCAATGCCGCCGCAAATGCGTGATAAAAACTTGCATACGGATGGGTTAACAATTTGCTGTAGGTACGTCGGGGGCAATGAATGGAGAGGGTGCCGCTCACTACAACGGCAGGACGGGTGCCCTTGTTGGATATTCCAATATTCGGCCAGCCGAATTTGCCACGACACGCGGCATCGGTCGGTTTCAGACGGTTGATGATATCGTAGTCATCCCCCGGGATGGCCTTCATGACTTGAATCGTTCCGCCACGGGGGCGAACAACGATCCGGGTCATGTGATCGTCCAGCATCATCGCATCAGGCATGGCATTGTATTCACTGTACCGGTTGCGATCAAATCCGGAAGAGACTTTGTCTGTATTGGCAAAAAAAGTGCGGTCTATGATCAGATTTCCCTGGATACGTTTGACACCAAGACGCCGTATCCTTCGGGCAATCCGATCGAGATCCTTCCTCGTCAACGTCGGATCACCGAAAGCCTCCACCGCCAAATCCCCCTGAATCACACCTCGGTGAAACCGTCCGGTATAGTAAAACCGGGTCGGCCATCGAAACCCAGTCCCCAAATCTACTAAAGCACTGTAGGTGGTCAAAATCTTCATGACCGATGCCGGAGTGCGAGCCTGGTCCGGGGTGAGAGAGGCGATAGTTTTTCCGCTTTTAACTTCGCGGATCAAGATGCTGACACTGGAGGGGGCAATCTTATTTTTGGTCAGCATACTCTCGATCGTGTGCGGCAGTGCAGCAGGTGCGAGGCTCATCAGCAGGATCCATGTGACGATGAGTCGCCGCATCATCCGCGCTTCCCTTCTACCGCAACATGCAATTGCTTCAATGCCTGCTCCAACAAAGAGCGTGACGTACCGATATTCAAACGCATAAATCCCGAACCGGCTTGACCAAAGCTGATACCGGGGTTGAGTGCCAAACGGGCCTGATCGAAGAACAAGTGTTCCAATTGGGCATCGTCCCTGTCCAGTGCCCGACAATCAAGCCACATCAAAAAAGTCGCCTCGGTCTCAACCGGGACAATCTGGGGTAGATATTCTCCAAGGTAGGCACGAACAAACGCAATGTTATCTTCGAGGTATTCCATCAGTGCTTCCAACCACACTGCCCCTTCCGGCGAATAGGCGGCTGTAAGGGCGGCGATGCTCAGCGGGTTTCCGTGTGGCAATCCGATCTGGGCAAAACGTTTCCGGTAGGTCGCTCGGATTTCGGGGTCAGGGATGATGACATACGATTGATTGAGTCCGGCGATGTTGAAGGTCTTGGAAGGGGCATGAAGTGTCAGGGTGATCTCCCGGGCTTGGGGGAGTGTCCCGATCGGAACATGTTTACGCACATGCACCACATCGCTGTGAATCTCATCAGCGACAATTAAAACATCGTTATCGCGGCAGATTGCTGCCATACGCTGCAATTCTTCGGAGTTCCACGCACGGGTTGTAGGATTATGGGGAGAGCAGAGGAGGAACATCGACGCTTCTCGTGCTTTTGCCTCGAAGTCTTCCCAGTCGATCGTATACCGTCCCGCTTCATAATGCAAACGGTTTTCGAGCAATGTCCGATCGTTGGACTCTACGGCCGTCATGAACGGCGGATAGATCGGTGTCTGGATCATGACCCCATCCCCGACATCGGTCAAAGCTGCGATCGCCGTATTGATCGAGACGACCACCCCATGATCAGGGACGATCCACTCCCGTTCGATTGTCCAGTCGAAATGGTGTGCATACCACCACTGAATCGCTTCAAAAAAAGCATCATCGTACAGAGAATAGCCGTACACCGGGTGTCCGATACGTTGTGCCAATGCTTCCTGAACCGCAACCGGTGCGGCAAAATCCATGTCGGCCACCCACAGAGGCAACAAATCCTCCCGAGCAAAGCGACGCACGGTATCGTCCCATTTGATCGCACCCGTTCCTTTGCGTTCTATTGCCTCAAAAAGCATCGTCATTCTTCCTAAAATTCAATCCGTTCTTTCGAACTCTCAATCAGACTGACAATCAGCGTATACGTATTGGCGATCACCGCTCCGATCACCATCCCGATCGCCAGTTTGTCAGCGTGATAAAAATACATGGCAAAGAAGGCAGGGACAAGGTGGAGATCCGCCACAAACGATCCGGCAAGCAGTTCGGCTGAGAGGACATTACGCACACCGATTTTGAGCAGGGTAGATGCCATATTGATGCTTCCGGCAAGGAACAGAGCAAAGAGGGTATTTTCATACAAAAACCCTGCACTTGTCGTCAAACTCATCAAGGTAAAAAATACGTAAAAAACTTTTCCCCATTTCATTGTGGTTGCTCCTTTGTAGTATTACATTTTATCTCGCTCCCATGCTCCAGCGTGGGAGCGGATACGAGAGATGAAACAGTTCGAAATTTATATCCTGTATATCCGTTCCCACCGAGACGGTGGGAACGAGGACAAATTTCTAATTTCTAATTTCTCACTTCTAATTTAAACTGTCCCCTGCTCGTACTGAGCCCGCATTTTCTCTTTCTCTTTTTCCCGGCGCAGTTTGTCGGCTTCTTTGGCTCGGAACCCTTTGACATCAAATCCCAGCCACATCAAAATCGGTGAGGCGATGAAGATCGAGGAGTAGGTACCGACGATCACACCCACCAGCAATGTGAAACTGAAACTGTTGATAATCTCTCCACCAAAAATATACAAGGTCA
>WFSU01000155.1 GCA_015485845.1 Nitratifractor sp.
CGCACATCCTCGCTCAGCTTTACCGTCAACTCCAGCTCCCCCTGCTCATTGCGGAGCCGGACACATTCCCCTTCGGCGAAACCACACTCAGCAGAAAGATGCACTTCTGCTTTGCGAACAAACTGCGTGTTGAGCGCCTTGAGACTTTTGGGAGTCAGCAGCCAGTAGTGACCGTCGAAAAACTCCTCTCCGGGTTTACGAAAGCGGCGGAAACCGATCGGTTCATCGTCATCTTCGTACTCGTCGATGAAGACAAACTCCTCATCCCCATCTTCGCCGAAACCGTTTGCATAAGGGAGAGGATCATAATCGGGCAAAACCCCATAACCTTTCTCTTCGCCGCATTGATCCAGCCAGACACTGAGGTAGTGTGCTTCACTCTCAATCGGTTCCAATCCCAAACGCCTCAAAATCTCGACAGAAAAATCATACTCACTGATCCCGTATACAGCTTCGGTGACCTTGTGCATCGGGGTGACATACTGGTGGCCGTAACTGAGGCGGATATCTTCTTTTTCGAGGAAATTCTTTGCCGGAATGACGATCCGGGCACGGGTACTCGTCTCATTTTCATACAGTCCGAAATAGATGAGGTTTTTCACCGCATCCAGTGCCGCCTGCACTCTGTTTGAGTCGGGCATCGATTCGGCCGGATTGCCCCCTTGCACCAGCACCGTCTCGAACCGCTCAAACGGTGCCGTCACCGTTGGTACACGGGGAAGACTGACGGCAAACGGATTGTCAAATCCTTGACGGGAGCTGCCCATATAGCTCACACCGCACCCCTCCCGGCCGAAAAGCCCTAACACAGCAGCGAGTGAATCAATCGCCCAGGTGACGGCATGCCCCTGGACATAGTGCTGAAGCGGGATTCCCACTAAAAAAACCGTTTTGTGGGTTTGGATTAGTCGGAGCATATCCCCCATCTGATCGAGGCTCAAACCCATGTGAGCGAGGATTGCCTTGATCCGGAACTCTCGGGTAAACTCGTAAAACTCTTCCCACTCCGATCCGAACCGTTCCAGCCACGCATGATCCTCTCCATCTTCCATGATCGAGAAACGCGCCAATAACATCGCAAGATAAAAATCGGTTCGGGGTTTTATTTGTAGATGAATCTCAGCCCGTTTGGCTATAGGAGTACGTACCGGATCGATGACGATGAGTCGTTTCCCCTCAAGGTTCGGCATGAGATGCTTGTTGGTCACGGTGATGTTGCGCCCCCAGACAACGACCACTTCAGCCTGGGCAATTTGCTCAGGGGAGAGGTGACGGTTGATCCCCCTCCCCGCTTCGACTCCCGCCTGTCCGGCACTGTCGCACAGACTCCCCGAGGTCAGTGTTCCGCCGAGGCGCTCCATGAGCAGATCAGTAACCGACTGCATCACCCCGAGATTGCCCGACCCCTGCCACAGCAGAGAACGATCCGAGCGCAAAGCGGCAGCTACGGCATCCAGAGCCTCCTCCATCGCGACCACCTGGCCGTCAATCCGTGGGGTCGTGATGCGGGGAGCCTCATGCATATGCTTGTTGAGCAGGGCGCACAGAGCACCGTTGTCCATCGGATGCGTCGGGGTAGAGACGAGGGATTCGGGGCGTGCCGGATCGACGGTGATCCCGCACGCATCCCAGCAGTCAAGCGGGCATGCAGTCTGGATCATTTGAATTCGATCTTGACCAGCTTGGAAAACGGATATTTGGGCAACAATACTATCCGGGCTTTGTATGAGGAGATGTACTGACTGTCGGCCACTTTCCAGAGGCGGTCGATTTTGAGCTGAGTGGGTTGCCCGTCAATGTAGATGGTTTTATCGGTGATTTTCTTCCCCTCCGCATCCTGCAACTCTTCGCGGTCAAGATAGACGATCAGCTGTGCCCGAGTAATATCACTTACCGTTGCCACCGGCAGCCCCGGAGCGGCAAACTCTCCGGTGTGCACCATCAGCTTGTAGAGATATTGGCCGGGGAGAGCGATGTGTTTTTTAGCGATCATATCTTTGAGCATTTCCACCTTGTAACCAAGATCGAGTATGGTCTTTTTAAGGGAAATAATCTTCTCCCGGGTACCGAGATACTGATTTTTTGCCCCGATGTAGGCATTCCAGGCGTTGTCCTTCTGGGTTTGAGATGCCGTCTCCAGACCATTCATCCGCTCATAAAAACCCTTCTGTCGCTCCAGAGAAGCTTCCAACCCGAGGAGGATATCCTGATTGATGTCGAGGCTCTCTTTCATGAGTTCCAATGACGCTTCGGTATCCTTGAGATTCTCCTGATCGAGCGCATCATCGATCTGCACAAACGCCTCATCTCCGAGTACCGATCCTTCCGCCGCCCGATCGGCTTGCACCACGATCCCACTCACACTCGATTTGATCGTCGCCGTCTCAATCGGCTCCACTTTGGCATAGTGGACTTTAGCCGACAGGGCGATCGGGAGGAGTAGAAGAAGGAGGTTTTTCATGGGTTGTATCCTTTGATAAAAAAATAGAGTTCACCGGGTACTTTTTGACAGAAGTGCCAAGTATATTTCGTACTTATTGACTCCTGTTTTCAAGTTCACGTGGGAAGGTGCGTCAGTGACAATTCTGCAACCCAGTATGACTCTAAAATACAGTCTGCACAGGTGAGGGTGTTTGCTTGTCAGTGTCGTGCGGGCTTGATGATAGAAAGTTTTTCAAAAAGCGCAGGCGCACCCGGAGGTGCGTTGAGCATTTTTGGAAAGCTTTATAGCGTCAATGCCGCATGACAATGGCGGGCAAACACCCACACCTGTGCAGACAAAATGAAGGCAGGCGATAAGCCGGGTTTTGTCGTGGGTAACAATTTATCTAGGCCTGCCGTTGCCGACAGGCTCGAGCGGGACACACAAAAGATGCAAGGCTTTTACCTGGTGCCCCTTGCTGCGGACAGGGTTTACCTGGCTGGGGATGTTGC
>WFSU01000156.1 GCA_015485845.1 Nitratifractor sp.
AGCAGAAACTGCTCACACCGTTTTACCGGGCGCTGATCTTCGGGGTGCATTATGTAGGATTACGCTTGAGTGAATGGCAGAGCCGCTGGACGCACCACATCCTCCACTCGATCAATCTGGAGCTCAGCAGCCTCTTTGACGGGGACGATGCCAGAGTCTTCGAGATGCTCCAGGCTCAGGAACTCCTCGATCGGGATCACGAGGGGAAGGTGGCTGATCGTTCCTACTCAGTGCTTGTGAAAAGGGGTCTGACCTCAGATGATTTGTCGCAAAGCGATGAATCGTCTGTGGGTCTGACCCAATATAAATCGGTAGCCTATGCCGAAGCGTTCCCCAAGGAGGTGGCAGCTGTCGTCGGTGCTCTCGATCAACTTATCGCCCTCCTCGCACCACTCGAAGATGAAGTGTATGGTCAGAAGCAGGAATGGATCGCCTATTTTACGGCCATCAAAGAAGCCTTCGCCCACACCCACGTCCCGGAGCTCATCTCGATGTGGGCGAATGTGGATCGCCGTTGGATGGCGATCACCACCCCGATCCAGGTGGGGCATCCGCTGGAATATTACGAAGACCACTACCGCAAGGCGGTGGCACTCGAATGGGATCTTCGGATCATCAACCCCCGCCTCCAGACCTCAGTCACCACGCGGGAGAATATCAAACATTTTGCCTACGAAATGGCGAATGAATTTGGCGGTGATGGCGAGAAAGTTATGGTGAAGAACCTCCTCCAAGTCGATCAGGCGCAGCTTTACATCGGCCAACCAATGCTCTACTACGCCGCAGAGTTCAACGGACTTTTCTCAGCCCAGGTTGTCCCCAATGACGAGCAGGTGAGCAGTGAACTGGGCAAAAAGATTTTCGCCTACGCCGATTTCGTCCATCAGAGCCAGCTGGCCAAACCGGTCATGGAGCTGAGTATCGAGACCTTCGGCAAAACCTTTATCCTCTCCCGCCGTGGCCTCGCCGAAAAAGCCCCCGACCTGTGGCACCGCCTCTACGACATCGGCACCATCGGGCACGAATTTGGCCACATTCTCTGGATCGACACCGATACCGAAACGGCGATGAACGGCTCGGGGCAATTCAAAAATATCGAAGAGTTCAAAGCCACTACCGGCGGACTCATGGCCTTCTTCGCGCGGGAAGATGCTGCCCTGACCAAGCACCTCGTAGACGATCTCGTCTCCCGCGCCGTGGGCCTCATCGCCTGGCAGGAGGTAGGTGAAGTGCTGCCCTACTACTGCGAAGGGCTCATCCACCTCGAGATCCTGTTCGCCTCCGGAGTGCTGCGCTTCGACGAACCACTTGCCATTCGCTACGACCGGTATGCCGCGATGAAAGCAGCGTACACCGAGGCTTACACTACTCTGGCAAGTCACTATCTTGCCAAGGAAGATGCTGGAGATTTCCTCGGAAATTACACTGTCAAAGAGGAAGGGGTCTATCTGCCCAAAACCAAAGTGGTACGCCAATTTGTTGAGCGTTACTATGCCCGCTATCAGGAGATCGGCCAAAGAGTATACGACGAAGAGCTCTTCGCTCCGGAATGGGATGTTAGTACGTTCCAATAACACGGAGCATCATCCAGTCATGCACCCATTCAATACACCATGACAAAGTCAAGGTGTTGTTGTCGTTACTTCTATATGCTATAATACCCACAAATCAAAGGAGCTTCAATGCAGCGCGATGTCATTATTGCACAACTCAAAAAACTAAAACCACACTACGAGCAAGAGGGGTTTGTCATCGAGGGATTGTTTGGTTCTGTTGCGAGGGGTGAGGCATCGGAGGAGAGCGATATCGATATTTTGATGCACACCAAACCCTCCTTCGCAGATACTTATGGTTACCGAGCCATTGAGCGACTGAATACCATCAAAAAAGAGCTGCAACGGCACCTTGGTGCCCCCGTAGATCTGGCTTCTTCCAGTGGGATGGGTTCGACGGCCAAACGGTTCATCATCGATCAGGCTATTTATCTCTGACCATGGCAAAGCAGCCAATAGAAAGCATCTATTCGATCCTCGAAAAGATCGAATACATTGAAGAGAACATTGCGTTACAAGGCAGTATCCATGCCGCACTCGCTGACGAGAAAACCACCCGTCCTGCCCTGCTGATGCTCCTGACAGGTATTGCCGAGCAATTTACGAAACTCAAGCAAAAAAGAGCTGACGATATTCTGGTCTATTTTGAAGAAGAGGAACTCAAAGGAATGCAGGATGTCCGAAACTTTATCGCACATGATTATGATGGAGTGGAGCTATCCATAATCGAATGGCTGCTTCGGTATGCTCTCCCTTCACTCAAGAGAAAATGTCAAACAGTACTGGAGGAGTACGGTACAAAATAGCCCCCGCCTAAGTTTACTTGTAATACAATAGCGAGATACAAAAAGGAGCTTCAATGATTTCGCTGCGTTTGCCTCTCGAATTGGAACAGGAACTCACGACCATTGCCCGTCTGGAAGCAACCACCAAGACGCACATTGTTCGTCAAGCCATCGTCGAATTTGTAGACAAGCTCAAGAAGCAGCGTGGAAAATCTGCGTACAGCCTCGGGGAAGATCTTTTCGGGGTTTACGATGGAGATGTCGATCTCTCCAGCGATTACAAAAACCGACTTGATGACGTACTGCATGCCAAATATTCTCATTGACACCGGCCCCATCGTCGCGCTCATGAACCGGCGGGACAGGCACCATGACCGCATCCTTGCTTTTACGCGTGCGTTTGAAGGCGTTTACTTGACGACATGGCCGGTGATCACCGAAGCGATGCATCTGCTCCGACACAGCCAGGCTGCCCAACTCAATGTGCTCGAATGGATTCGCCGTGGTGGCTTGGAGGTTGTCCCGATCGACCCATCGGATATCGACCGTCTTGTGGCGTTGACGCACAAATACCGCGATCTTCCGATGGATTTGGCCGACGGTTCCCTCATCATCATCGCCGAGAGACTCCACCTCCGAGACATCCTCTCCATCGACAGCGATTACGATATCTATAGGACACTGAAAAAAGAGCCGTTTGTCAATGTCCTGCGGTCGTTTTAGCCGACTGTCTGGCACCGGGGATGCGATTTCAGTCGCATAGGTGAGGCTGAAGCCCCAGCCCCTTGGGTGCATTGCTCTTCGGGGCTGGGGTTTCAACCCCACTTACCACCAAAAAAATATGACAATATGA
>WFSU01000157.1 GCA_015485845.1 Nitratifractor sp.
ACCGGAAAAGTCACCTACACTCCGGCAGCAGAGTACCACGGTACAGACAGCTTCCACTACACGATCAAAGACAATGAAGGTACCGTATCCAACGCCGCCACCGCCACCGTTACCATCAACAGCATCAACGATACCCCTGTCGCCGCGAATGATAACGCCAATGCTACCGAAGACGGCAATGTCACGGTTTCCGTCCTGGATAACGACAGCGACGGGGACGGGGATGCCCTCACCGTCACCGGTGCCAGCGACCCGGAGCATGGCACGACTACGGTCAATGCCGACGGAACGATCACCTATGTCCCTGATGCCAACTTCAACGGCACCGATACCTTTACTTATGATATCAGTGACGGCAACGGTGGAACCGCTACCGCTACCGTCACCGTCGTAGTGGAGGGGGTCAACGATCTGCCTGCCGCTGTCAATGACAATAGCATGACGTCAAAGAATACAGCCGTCTCCATCACGCCTCTGCACAACGACACCGATCCTGATGAGGATATTCTCACCGTGACCGGTGCCAGCGACCCCGCACACGGCAACGCAGTGGTCAATGCCGATGATACGATCACCTATACCCCGGATAATGGCTTTACCGGTACCGATACGTTCACTTACGACATCAGCGACGGCAACGGCGGTACCGATACGGCGACGGTCACCGTCACCGTCACCGAGCCCGGCGACACCAACATCGTCGCCGTATTCTATATCGATGAAAACCATAACGGCACCCATGAAGAGGATGAAGCGCCCGTCGTCAACGCCACGGTAGAATTGATCGACGATCAAGGTCAGGTCATTGCAGAGCAAACAACAGACGAAACAGGGCGGTATGCCTTTAACAACATACCAATCGGTCAGTATCAGATCCGTTTCACCCTGCCCGAAGAGATGCAGAAAAAAGGCTATGTACTCGGCGCGGAAGAGAACGGTGCTACCAGCCTGACCGTGGATGCCGACACCACGAGCAATCCCACTGTCACGTTATCTGTCGATGCAGCCATCGCCTGTGGATGCAGCAACGTCGTCAGTGATAGCATCGATTCATTCAATCCGACCGCAGCTTTCATCATGCTCTTCATGGTACTTCTTCTCAGCATGTTTCATGCAAAAGAAGGCGATGTTAAGCCGCAGGATTGATCGTCCAGAGATGCTCGCGGGTACCGGATCCCCGGTGCTTTTTGACTTCATAGAGTTTGGCATCAGGCCGTTCGATTAACGTCTTCATCGTATCGCCAAACCGGTAAGCCACCATTCCGAAGGAGCAGGAGACATGCCCCACACCAGGGAAGGAATGGTCAAAGATTTTTTTCTCGAGGACATTAACCAGCCTCTGTGCCTGTTTTTGACTGCTTTCCGGTAAAATGATCAGAAATTCATCCCCACCCCAGCGCCCGAAAATATCACTCTCACGCACCGTCTGGGCAACAAGCTCAGCCAGGGCAACCAACACATCATCTCCAATACTGTGTCCATGGCGATCATTGATCTCTTTGAAACGATCGATATCGAAAAAGACCACACTCAGCAACTGTCGGTACCGCTCAGCCGTTGCGATCTGCTGCATCAGGATCGTATCGAGCATGTGACGGTTGTAGATCAGCGTCAGGCTGTCGACACTGGCCAGTCTTTCCAGTTTTTTCATATCGGCCTTTTTCAGGCGTATATCTTCTTTCAATCGACGTACATGGAAGTAATACCCAAATACCATAAGAATAATAATCGCATGGAGTACATAAACGTATGTGGCCGAGTACGTCATTTTTTATTCACACTTATCCACTGATTGAACAATAATTACTGAAAATAACATGATGCTTCCCATTGCGCTGCCTCCCCAGGAGATACATAATACGATACTATCGGCAATCTTGGCTTAATCTCTGCTTTTTTTAGAAATTAAATAGCGTAATACGTCGCTTTTGGGTGATAAACGACCAGCGCACTCGTGGTTTGTTCCGGGTGCATCTGGTATGTCTCACTCAGTTCGATCCCATATTCCTCGGGTTTCAGGAGGTCAAACAGGAGACGATTCTGCTCGAGATCAGGGCACGCCGGGTAGCCGAAGCTGTAACGGGCACCCGGATAGCGGCGCATCCGCACATCCCGCAGGGTCGCCCCCTCATCCTCGGCCAGTATTCCCAGATCCATCCGGATCTGCTTGTGGGCCACTTCGGCCAGCGCTTCGGCCAACTCGACCGAAAGACCGTGCACCATCGAATACTCGAGGTATTCGCCCCGGTCGTAAAGCTCTTTTTCGTAGGCGGAGAATTTTGGGCCGGCACTCACGCAGGTCATTGCCAGTACATCATGCCGATCATGGGCAAAAAAATCGCTCAGTGCCCGGTGCGGCTTGCGTCGCTGGCGGGGGAAGTGAAAGCGTCCTATTGCCTGATCCTCTACCGCCTCAAACGGCTCTCTGTCCGCATTGGCATCGATATTCCACCCCTCCTCGGGGTCGAAGATCAACAGATCCTGATCGTCGCCGCGCACCGGGTAGTATCCGTAGAGGATCGTCGGCTCGAGAAGCCCTTCGTCGATAATCTGCCTTTTGAGACGCTCATAAGCCGGATAGACTTTGGTCTCGAGGAGCTGGGCATAGGCCTCTTTGGTCATCCCTTTGGATTTGTAGCCCCAGTGCATTTTGATGACACTTTTCTGGTTGACCCATCTGAATACGGTTTCCAAATCGAGTTGCTCTCCGGTCATCACTCGACGTCCCCAGAAAGGAGGGGTCGGTACCGCAACACGCTCCGGCATGGACAGCGCTTCAAAGGGAGGGATGATCACCTCTTTTTCCTCTTTGGGCTGGGCGATCTCCTTGCCGTCACTGCCGAGGTTGGTATCGAGCGGTTGGTTCTTGTCCTTCTCCCATGCTTCGATCCGACTCATGGCGATCACCCCGTCGAAGGCATCCCGACAATAAAAGATCGGCCCTTCATAAATGGGGCGGCAAAACTCGTCAACAAACCCTTTGGTGAGCGCCGCCCCGCCCAGCAGCACCGGCGTGGTGATCCCCTGTGCCGCCATCGCCTCAAGGTTGTCCCGCATCACGGCGGTGGACTTGACCAGCAGACCGCTCATGCCGATCGCCTGAATGCTCTGATTCTTCGCCACTTTGAGGTAGTCATCGAGGTCACATTTGATCCCGATATTGACCACTTTGAAGCCATTGTTGGAGAGGATAATATCGACGAGGTTTTTTCCCACATCATGCACATCCCCCTTGACCGTACCGATAACGAGGGTCGTGTCGGTCGCCTTCTCCTGTTTGGTGAGATACGGATTGAGATAATCCACCGTCGCTTTCATCGTCTCCGCCGACTGGAGGACAAACGGCAGCTGCATCTGCCCCGAGCCAAACAGTTCCCCGATCACCTTCATTGCGTCGATGAGGATCTCATTGACGATTCGATCGGCCGGGATATGGTGACGGGCTTCTTCGACCAACGGGATCATCCGCTCTTTGTCGCCATCCATCAGGAGCTGGGCGATTTTCTCCTCGTCACTCATCGCCTCATACGCTTCGTCCACCGCATCGGTATCGACCGTCTTGTCCGAAAAGTGCTCGATGAAACGGAAGAGCGACTGATCGTCCGGGTCAAACAGGAGCTCCTCGCACACGGCGATGTCCTCGGGCTCCATTTTGGCCAGCGGGATAATATGCTTGACGTTGATGATGACCGAGGTGAGCCCGGCTTCGATACAATGGTGGAGAAAAATTGAGTTGAGGTACATCCGGGCATGTTTGTCCAACCCGAACGAAATGTTACTCAGCCCCAGCGTCGTCCCCACATCGGGATACCGCTCGCGCAAGGCAGCGATCGCATCCCGTGTCTGGATCGCCGCATTACGGTACTCTTCGTCTCCGGAGCCGACCGTAAACGTCAACGTGTCGATCATCAAATCAGAGGGGCGCAAGCCGTGCAGCTCCGTCGCCCGACGGATCATCCGCTCGGCGACGGCTACCTTGGCTTCGGTGGTCTTGGCCATCCCTGTCTCGTCGATCGTGAGCAGGACGAGTGCGGCGCCGTACCGTTTGGCGAGTTGGCAAATGGCATCAAATTTCCCTTCACCGTCTTCGAGATTGGCGGAGTTGATAATGGGACGGCCGCCGATCTGCTTGAGCGCCGCTTCTACGGTGCCGACACGGGTGGCATCGGGCATGAGCGGAAGGGGGATCTTCTGGTTATAGAGCCCCATCACGATATCCATATCCTTCGCTCCATCCCGGCCGGCAAACTCGACGTTGACATCGAGCACATGGGCTCCGTCACGCACTTGCGCTTGTCCGACGGTAAGCGTCCCTTCGTAATCTTCGGCGAGGATCAATTCCCGGAAGGCTTTGGAGCCGGTGGCGTTGCTCCGCTCGCCGATGAGCAGGGGTGCGGGTTCCTGAAACAGATCGGTCGCATGAAAAAGAGAAGCAACTGCCGGAGCACTTTTACCCGTCGGTCTGCGCGGGGTGTGCCCCTCAAGGGCTTTGGAGAGGGCGAGGATATGCTGAGGGGTCGTGCCGCAGCATCCGCCAACGAAGGATACCCCATCAAACGCGGTAAACTCCAGCTCTTTGGCCGCAAATTCATCCGGCCCCATCGGGTAATAGGTAAACCCTCCCCGGTTTTGGGGCAATCCGGCATTGGAGTGGATCGACAAGTGGAGGGATGCCCGCTCACTCAGGGTTTTGAGATGCTTTTTGACTTGATCGGGGCCGGTGCCGCAGTTGAAGCCCAGCGAGAGGAGATCAAAGGGTTCGAGGATCGAGACGATCGTCGCCGCATCGGTACCGATGAGCATCGTGCCGCTAAGCTCGATGGTCACCGAGACCATGATCGGCACTTCGACGTTCCGCTCAGCCGCCGCATCATTGCAGGCATGGATCGCCGCTTTGATCTGAAGCGGATCCTGACACGTCTCGAGGAGGAAAACATCCGCCCCACCGTCGATCAGCCCTTTGGCCACCTCAACGTACCCGGCATACATCTCGTCATAATGGATATGCCCCAGCGAGGGGAGCTTCGTCCCCGGCCCGATGGAGCCGAGGACAAACCGGGGTTTCTTGGGCGTGCTGTACTCGTCGCAGACGGCTTTGACCAGCTCAGCTCCCTGCTTCGAGAGCTCATATGCCCGATGGCTCAGCCCATACTCATCCAGCACCCATGGCATGGTACCGAAGGTGTTGGTCTTGATCATATCTGCACCCGCCATGGCGTAGCGCTTGTGGATCCGTCCGATGACTTCAGGAGCCGTAGCGTTCAGAAGCTCATTGCACCCCTCCTGTGAGGCACCCTGCTCATCCAGCCACGCCTCATCGGGAACTTTGAGATCCTGAATCTGCGTTCCCATCGCCCCATCGAGGATCAGATAACGCTCGGCAATGATCTGTTCGATCTGTTGACGGGTGGTCACCTTCACAGTGCCTTTTTTGCTTCGTTCAGCGCTGCAATGACGGCGTCGATATTTTCTTTGGGAATGTGGACTTTCCAGTCAGGTTCATCGCTGCCACCGCTGAGAAA
>WFSU01000158.1 GCA_015485845.1 Nitratifractor sp.
GTCATGCTGATCCAGCCGAGGAAATTGTACGTCGTCCCCACGGGGCAGACATAGGTACACCAGGCTCGTCGGGAATACAAAATCTCAAAGGCAAGGATGATCAGCACCCAGGTAATCGCCAATGTCCATCCGTACGTGATAAAGCGGCTGAGGATCCCGATTGGGTTAATCACTTCAAAGACGAGATAGCCATCCACCGCAGCGGCAATCAGAAAAATGATCCAAAAAACAAAGCGATACCGGGGGTCAAATTTGTGCACCTTGATGATCTTCCTGCGCACCAATTTGAGATGGAAATACTCCCCGATCTCGCTGAGAAATCCATACGGACACACCCACGAGCAGTACGCTTTGCCCCCGAAGAGAAAATAAAAGGCAATCAGCGTCGCCGTACCAATGATGACGTTGGTGTGGATACGATGCTCCGCCGCAAAAATTTCCAACCCGGTAAAAGGGTCAATCAGGTGGAAGCCCAAAAGGCGTGAACCGTTGAGTGTCCCTTCGAGTAACTGCATGTCGATATGAAATGAGAGGAAAAACGCCAGGTTGATCAGCAAAATGCTCAGCCAGCGCCATGCCCGAATCGTCAGGCGTTTTTTCCCTTTGGTGTTGGTATAGTAGAGCGTCGAGAGAAGTGACGCATTCAGTATGTCGCGAATCGAACCGTTGTAGCGATCCATGCCCTGCTCCTTGGCGGATTATTTGTGTGTATTGGCGGCGTCAAATTTGGCTTGGAATGTCCCGATCTCTTCGGAGAGACTTTCCAGGTCTTTGTCGCTCATTTTACTCAAAAGACCATACATAACGTAGTTTTTACGACTGCCGTCTTTGAAGGCCTTGAGGTTGGTCAGGATGTAATCTTTGGTTCGTCCCATGAGTTTGGGGCCGATGATCCCCTCACCCACATTGCCATGGCAGGAGGCGCAATGCTTTTTGTAGAGAGGGCTGACGGTAAACGCTGCCAGGTTCCCGGCACGCTCTTTGAGGGCGGCGAGTTTTTTGTCCATCTCTTTGGACTGGCTTTTGGCCGGTGACGCTTTTGCCTGAGTGTGGACGACTGGCTTGGTCTTGACGGTTTGTCCGCCCAGCTTGCTGTCTTCCATTGCGGTGCTTTTGATGATCCGGGCGATGCTGTCCATTTTGTGTACCTCGGTATCGAGCCCAATCATATAGACCGATGCCCAGGCCGCCAGTCCGACAGCAATCACTGCGATAATATGTTTCATTTTCCACTCCTCATTTTACGGATTTCTTTGTTGAAGTTGGCAATCTCTTCAGCCAGTGTTTTGAGCTTGGCATCATCGATCTGCTGAACCAGCTCTTTCATCAACGGATTTTTTCGCTTGCCGCTTTTGAACGCTTCGATTCTCTGATAGATAAACGTCGCATTCTTATCCAGCAACGACGGACCGATCACCCCATTGGCATAGTCATCGTGACACGGGGAACATTTGATGATGTAGTCCTTGCTCAGGCGTTTGATCATCATCGTGATCCGGACGCGCTCGTAGGGAGACTTGATGTGAAGGTACGCATCAATCGTCGTACGGGGCTGGGTCTCTTCACCGGTATCGGTAGTATTTTTTTCCTTGTTATAGGCATAATAGAATTGGCCACCGTTCTCTTTGGATTTCTCTTTTTTGACCGTGGTATCGACCGCGCCGGCGGTTACTTTGATCGCTGCCGGAGCTTTGGTCGGTGCTGCCTGGGTCTGCTGGGCTTTGTCTCCGCTGCCGCAGCCCACGAAGAGCACCACCCCGATCAAGGGAAGGATCTGACGATAATTACGCATGCTTTTTTCCTTTGTTGTAGATGTCATCGTATGTCGCCCGTGGGACGATCTCGAGTACGTTCGTCGGACACAGCTCCACGCACGCCCCACACCCGACACACGCTTCACGGATTTCGGGGAGGAAGCCGCCCCCTTTGGCCACCATGCCGATCGCCGTGGAGGGATCAGGGTGGAAGGGACACAGGTCGGCACAGATGGTGCACTGCTTGTCTCCCCCTCGGAAGGCGTCGAGCTTCTCGAGCAGCTTTTTCTGGAGATCTTCTTTTTCACTTTCGTTGCCACGCCGAGCGACTTTGTGGGCGGTATGTTCTCCGGCACTGAGCACTTTGGTGTGATCATAGATCCGGTCGATGGCGCTCTCCGGTACCGGTTTTTTGTCCAGGGCGAGGCAGGCGCTCTCATGGACGATCACGGCCATCCCCATGTGCACATCTTCGATCTGATCGTGCTCATGATCGAGTGCTCCGGTCGGACAGGCAAGGATGCAGGGGAACGCATCGCACAGATAACATCCCCGCTCCGTTGGATCGATGTACGCCATCCCATAGCTGGCTCCTCCGGTCACCGGCTCCAGCTTGATGCTGTCGTAGGGGCACACTTGGAGGCACTGCCCGCATTTGATGCACAAATGCAGATACTCATCTTCCGGTACCGCGCCCGGTGGCCGCAGCAATGAAGGTTCATCCGCTTTGAGCATCGGAGCCGCATAGATCCCGGCAGCCGCAACCGCTCCGATCACACCGAGCCCGGTGGCCTGCTTCATAAAATCACGTCGTTTTTTCTCTTCGGGTGTCATTATATCCTTCCTTCTACTTTGGCAGATGGTTCCATCAGAGGATGGCGATCCGTCAAGAGACGAACCGGCTCCGAAAGGGGAGCAAGTTTGGCCAGAAAATTAATAATGGAGATCACCGGCGATCCGTAAAAGAACTTCACGTTCGGGTTGAGCATCCACACTTTGTCAGCATAGGCATGGAGGGTATAGGGGGTATCCCCGATACCATCCCCGTTTTTATCAAACCCTTCATAACTCTCCCAATAATTACCGTCCCATTTGTTTTCGGTGACCCGGGTATTGTACGAGTCATTGACGACCGTTTCGATGTTGCCTTTGAGGACGTTTCCCCGCAGGATGTTGTGTAGACTCAGGGAATGGAAATGCACCCCTTCGCTGTTGTAGAGGATCGCATTGTTCTCAATGGTGTTGTTCGTATCGGGCTGAAACGGTGAGCGATCGAGATAAAGCCCCCGGGCACAATAGAGGATCTTGTTGTCGCGCAAAACAAAGTTGGACGAATCTTTCAGCCCGATACCCAGTCCGGTGGTTCCCATCGAGTTACGAATCACATTCCCCGTAGCGATGGTGTCACGGGAATACATGAAAAAGATCCCCACGCTGTTGTGGACGTATGTGTTGTTGTGGACGTAATTGCGTCCGGTGTACATGAAATGGAGCGAATAGCGCCCCCACTCTCCATAGTTATTCTCGATGTGGTTGCCGTGGCTGTACCAGACGACAAAATCGCGGGACTTGATCAAGGTATTGTGGCTGAGTAGATTGTCGTTGGAATACCACAGCCGCACCCCATCTCCCCGCAGCCCCAATTCGAAGGGCTTGGAGGCGATCCAGTTGTCGCTGATGTTGGACTCATCCACCTGCTGCAGGTCGATCCCGAAGAGGCAATCTTCGATCCGGTTGTGGGTGATGGTGCAGTGGGCGGATTTTTTGATCGCGATGCCGGCATCCACACGCTCATGCTCGGCGCCACTGTGACGGATGATCACATTGGTGAGGGTCACAAACGAACTGTTGATCCGTACCACCGTACCGTTCCCATCCCCTTCGAGGATCGCTTTTTGGTTCTTGCCGTCGATGATCAACGGTTTGTTGATGACGATGTTGCCCCGGTAGATGCCGGCGGGCAGCTCGAGCCGGGCACCGGAGGGTGCCTGGTCGATGGCCGTCTGCAGAGGGTTCTTCGCCTCAGCAACACTGAACACTAGCAAAAGGATCAGTCCCAGATGTTTCAAGTCGGTTCTCTCAGCTTTGTGATGTTCTTAATCGTTTGCAGCCATCTGCTTCATCGCTTTCTTGCGCGATACCATGGCCAACAAACTCAAGATCGCAATCGCGACCAGCAGCCAAAACCCGATCGTCGGATAGGAGTGGGTGGTAAACTGTGCCACCTTGCCGTCCCCGAAGACCGTCGGGGTAAAGGGCTTGATTTTGAAAGCCCCCCAAGCATGCATGTGGTGCCCGAACCAGTAGAGCCAATACGCATAAAAGCCCAGGAAGATCAACGGCAGAGAGACCGGGATCAACATCAGCAAATTCAACAGACGGGAGTTGTAGAGGATAAACAGCACAAACAAAAGCGCCACACCGACCAGGGCATACGGTGCCGCTGCCCGCAGATACGGAGCACCCCGCCCCATCGGATCCATGCCGATGAAGTGGTTGATCGTCTCCATCTCATGGACGTCTCCGCTGAAGCCGTCAAAATGGTAGTAGACCGGGATGCCGTTGGGGAAGGACTCTTTGGGATAGTTGGGTGCTTCAAGCGCCACATACCAGATCGGTGCCGTGGCGACCGAGAGCTCCCCATCATTTTCGATCATTTTCTTCAGATCCCCGGCCGAGCCCTTGGGGGTGTCGGGACTGACATAGCGCCCTTTCTGATAGTAATTCCATACCTTGTAGGTCAGGGGTGAGAGTTTGTTGGTTTTATCGGCGGCCACCAACTCCACCACATCATGGGTAAAAACGGCCGGAATGACGAAAAAGTACAGCAGTATCCCCAGAGCCAGCAAGGCAAAAATCCTTGATTTGGTCAGTGAGCTGTTCATGGTAAACTCCTTGTTTTGTTTCGGATCGATTGTACATCAATCACCCTTACCATGCATTGACACATATCAATCATCGCTATCAATAGCATAATATGGGTGATGGATGAGAAAGACAGGATCAGGTGCCAGAGAGCGAAACTCCCTGACAGCCTGATGATTGGGATTAGAACAGGTTGGCGTTTTTATCGATCCATTTGAGGTATTCGATGATGTCGTTGGTCTGCTCTTCGTTCATACCCTGGTTGGGCATACGGAGGTTGAAGTAGTTGGTCATCGATTTGATGTACGGATTGTCGTACATTTTCTCAGGATGCATGATCCATTCTTTGACCCACTTCTCACCATTTTTGTGACGCTGAAGTACTCCGACCAAATCCGGGCCTGAGCTCACTTTTCCGATGACGTGACAGCCGTTACAACCCCCTTCGAGGTAGGCTTCATGCCCTTTTTTGGCTTTTTCATTCATCGGAGTAGCGATCTTCTTGACCAGCAAGTCTTTGGCGCGGATACCGACGTCGGCGGTTTTGACCATGTACTGCCAGATCATGTTCTCGAACAAGGTTGCTTTGTTGAGATCACCCGCTTTGACCGCTGCATCCGATTTCTTCTTCTGCTCGGCGATCTTGCCGTACTGATCGAGGGCGTCGGTGACGAGGTTTTTGACAACCGGGTACTTTTCGTAATGGTTGGCCTTGAGGAACTTGACGACTGATTGGATGACTTTGTCGGTTGCGGCATTGGTTGCAACGGTTTTGTCATACTCAGCTTTCAGTTGCTCCGGTGTCATGGTGTTCATTTTGAGTTTCTTGACGGACTCATACTTCTTGTTGGGATCTTTGACCATCAGGTATCCCATCATCTCGAGGTGGAGTGCCGAACAGAACTCGGTACAGTAGTACGGGAAAACCCCTTCCATATCGGCTTTGAAGGTCACAGAAACGGTTTTACCCGGCTCGAGTGATGTGTGGACATTGTAGAGGTCAACGGTAAAGCCGTGGGTCTCATCCTCTGCCCGCTCGAGGTTGGTCAGGTAGAACGTGACGGTGTCGCCCTTGTTGACGGTGACATGCTCAGGGTTGATGTGTGAGCGCACCAGCGTTCCATAGACATAGACATGGTTCCCTTTGCGAACGATCTTCTCTTGACCGGCCAATGTTTTACCGACATGGGTTTTCCCGGTGAAGGCACTGGTTCCCATCTTGTAGCGTACTTCCGGATGAAGTTTGCTCGCACGGATTGCGACCGCCTGGTGAGGTTCACCGAGAGGAATTGGCATATCGTAGAGCAATTGCATTTTCTTGCCACGGATGTCGATCAACTGGTGGTTCTGCGGGTGCAGAGGTCCAATTTCGTTGAAGCGGTCAATGGCTAGCTTGTTCAAAGCAATGATGTAATCCCCTTGAGGATCTTCCGATTTGCCTTCCATACCGCAGAGGTGACCGATGTTGTAGTTGACGTTCTGGCGATCTTCAACTTTACAGGTCAGGTAATTCCATTTGACGACTTGAGAATCGACATAAAGAGAGGTATAGATTTCACCATTTTTCCACCCTTTTCCAAATTGGTTATGGAGGGGGCCAAGGCCGAGTTGTGCTTGACAATGAGCGGCTGCCTTGAGGTCAATGATGGGGATACCGAAGGGATCCTTGCCCACAAATTTCTTGTCAGCAATCAACTTCTTGATTTTTGACCACTCATAGACCGTCGCATGGGTATCAAGCTTACCACAGACAACGATGTATTTTCCGTCAGGAGAAACATCGACACCGTGAGGGGACTTGGGCTCGGGGATCAGGAACAGTGCGTCGTTTTTGACGGCAACATCGATGGGGATCACTCGTGCACCGTTGATCACTTTTACGTTCTTGGGATCTTCGGCCAGTTTGGCCAGTTTCTTCCAATTATAGACTTGAAGGAAGTCGGTATCGTTACGGGAACAACCCGCTTCGAACGGCGGCAATCCTTTTTCGATCCCTCCCGTGTACATTTCGGAGTTGAAACTGTTGGTGAAACCCCAGCCAGCCGATGCTTCTTTACCGGAGTCGGAGAGATCCTGCATATAGGGAGGCAGCTCAATCGTAAAGGATTTTTTAGGCTCAATACGCCCTTTGTCGTGGTTGAATTTCCAGACAGTTACCCCGCCGCGATAGGTTTCAGCATAGTCTTCCATCGGGTGGTAATTGTTGTCGAGAGGTGCCGCATACTGACACGCTTCGAGAATGTACTCAGAGTTGGGAGTAAAGAACGCTCCACCATGATCAGATTTGAAGACCGGGTTGACGACGATCTGCTTGGTCACGAAGTCTTTGAGGTCAATGACCGCAATGCGGGGGTTGGCCTTGTCATTGATGACCAGCCATTTCCCATCATAACGCCCGTTGGTTTCAGAGAGAGCCGGGTGGTGGGTATCCCCCCAGGTAATTTTATGACCGCGAATGTTTCCTTCGGCCAAAACTTTTTTGGTGTCATCATCGTAACCCCATCCCTGCCAAGGCTCCGGAGTAAAGACACCAATGTATTTGAGTATCCGCATCGACGGCACACCATAAACAAGCATTTGTCCAGACTGTCCGCCGGAGCTGAACACGATATACTTATCGCGTCCACCGCTGGGTGTGTAGGTTTTGGCCGCCGCCAGCAGATCCTGCTGACTCAAGCCTCTGTCTTTCATCACTTTTTCGAGTTCGGATGCGCCAAAAGCCGTAGAGGCAGCAA
>WFSU01000159.1 GCA_015485845.1 Nitratifractor sp.
ACGACCCGCGATGTGGACAACATCGCCATCGTCGCCAACATTCAGGACATTTCCCGGGAACGTCTCAACGACCAGCTCCTCCAGCAGCAGGCCAAATTTGCCGCACTCGGAGAGATGATCGCCATCATCGCCCACCAATGGCGCCAGCCCCTCGCCGAACTCAACTTCAACTGCATCTACGCCAAGAAAAAACTCAAAACCAGCCAAAACGATCCTGAACTGATCGACGTTATCGCCAAAAACGAGGACATCATCCAGTTCATGTCCGAGACCATCACCAACTTTCAGGACTTTTACAAAAGCTCCCAGAACACCCATTTCAACCCCACCGTCTCCGTCCGGCAGGTAACCAACATCATCCAGTCGGTGCTCGACCTCAACCGAATCACGTTCACGCAATCCATCGCCTCGGAAGTGGTCATCTTCGGCAGCCCCAACTCACTGGCACAAGTGATCCTCTCGATCCTCCAGAACATCATCGACATCGTCCGCAACCGCCAGATCAAAAACGCCGCCATTGCACTGAAGCTCTACGACACCGATACCGACATCATTCTCACCATCCGCGACAACGTCGGCGGCATCCAGATCGATCCGATCGAGGATATTTTCAAACCCTTCAAAAGCAAGAAAATGACCCCTTCCACCGGCATCGGACTCTACATGTCCAAACTCATCATTGAGAGCAAATTCCGGGGGGAGATCCACGCACAAAACATCGAAAATGGAGCCGAATTCACGATCCGGCTTCCGCATTAAAGGTTATTAACACTCGGGTAACAATTTGCCGGTATCATGGCATTACCTCTTGATAGGTCACACGACGAAACCGGGCGCTCCCAGCCGTAGAGACGCGCCCGGTGCTCTACTCCTGATACCCAATATCCTGCTTGAAGTGAGCAATACAGTTGGTACAGTCATGCACTTTGTTGGTCTCAATGACTTGATCAAGCCCCTCAGCATCGAGGATGCGGATGCTCCCCTCCTTGAGCCCTTCGATCAAATGATTGTTCTTGAATTTTTTGAGGATGCGGGAAAGCGTTTCGGGGGTAATGTTGAGGATCGAGGCAATCTCATTGTGTTTGAGTTTCTGGAAGATTTCTACGTTCTCGATCAGGATCTTAGCGACTTTGGCTTCGGAGGAGAAGATGGTCTCTTTGTGGACGAGAGAGGAGAGGATCATCACTTTGCCCGTAAGTGATTTGATCATCTCAAGGGCAAACGACTCTTCGTGCAGGGAGTTGAAAATAAAAGAGGTGGGAACTTTGGCCATCTTGCCATCGGTCAGAAATTCGCACGTCGCCGGAAACGGAACCTGCTCGAAACAGGCATACTCTCCGATCACCGCCGGGGCGTCAAAACGGTTGATCTGGATTTGACTCCCTTTGGGGGAGGTTTTGTAGAGTTTGACCGTCCCCTCGAGGAGGACAAAAATGTGATCACTCTCATCCCCTTCGTAAAATACAATGCTCTCTTTCGTCAGATTTTTGAGGATCGCCTGGTCACGGAGGCGTGCCAGATTGTCCTCGCTGAGCTTGGAAAAGAGTTGAATTTCACTGAATCGATGCATGGACGCCCTTGCGCTTTTTTTGTAATCGAACCCTCTGAACCATTATAGGCAGAGGTTTCACTCGATGGCGACAAAGGAGTACTCAACCCATGAAATGGGCGCTTGCGTTTGCGACTGCCAGAGCTATTGAGTGAAACCGGCGATTTTCAGGGGGTTCAATCGGACGATTATAGCACAAGGAGTTAAAAATATTACCACTGTATAAAATTTAATACGAGAAAATAAGTCCGAAAAGACTATTGCTCGAACCAACCCAGCTGATCCCGGAGTTTCACCACTTCGCCGACCACGATCAATGCCGGTGTGGGCAAATCTTTGGCCCGATCGTAAATATCTGAGAGGGTGCCGATAACCGTCTGTTGATCGGGACGCGTCCCGCGACTGATGACGGCGATGGGGAAGTCGGCCGGTTTGCCGATCTCAATAAGTTTGCGGGTGATGGTCTCGAGGCGGTGAAGTCCCATGAGGAAGACGATCGTATCATCGGTACGATAATTCTCCCACGGGATCTGCGACTGGGCTTTGGTCGATTCATGCCCGGTGACGACGCGGAACGAAACGGTGATCCCCCGATGGGTCACGGGGATCCCGGCATACTCCGGCACAGCGATGGCAGAAGTCACACCGGGAATAAACGCAAACGCTGCCCCCCGCTCCCGCAGGTGGATCCCCTCTTCGCCTCCACGCCCGAAAACAAACGGATCGCCTCCCTTGAGCCGGACGACGGTTTCGTATTGCTGCGACGCCTGATAGATCACTTCGTTGATCTCCTCCTGCGGCAGGGTGTGGTGGCTGTCTTCCTTACCCACGTAAATAAATTCGCAGCCATCTTTGGCCTCTTCGAGGATCTCAGGGTTGGCGAGTCGATCGTAGATGATCACATCGGCTTCACGGATCACCCGCAACGCCTTGACCGTGAGCAATTCAATGTCGCCGGGGCCGGCTCCGGTGAGGTAGACCATGGTTACTCCTGTTTGTTTTTATTTTCAATTTCATGTCGCCAACGCCGCGTAGGGTGTGCAACAGCACACCAAAATCGCAACGCGATTGTCAAAATGTTCCGGCTATGGAGCCGTCGGAAGGTGCGCAATGGCACACCCTACGCGAGCAGAGAATCCGGGGCTGGGACTTCAGTCCCAACAAACGCGACTGAAGTCGCGTCCCCTTAGATAAAAGCGTTGCAAGCAACGCATACCAAAATTCCTCA
>WFSU01000160.1 GCA_015485845.1 Nitratifractor sp.
GTCATGCTGATCCAGCCGAGGAAATTGTACGTCGTCCCCACGGGGCAGACATAGGTACACCAGGCTCGTCGGGAATACAAAATCTCAAAGGCAAGGATGATCAGCACCCAGGTAATCGCCAATGTCCATCCGTACGTGATAAAGCGGCTGATGATTCCGATTGGGTTGATCACTTCAAAGACGAGATAGCCATCCACCGCAGCGGCAATCAGAAAAATGATCCAGAAAACAAAGCGATACCGGGGGTCAAATTTGTGCTCCTTGATGATCTTTTTTCGGATCAGTTTGAGGTGGAAATATTCTCCCAGCTCACTGAGCAGACCGTAGGGGCAGACCCACGAGCAGTACGCCTTGCCCCCAAAGAGGAAATAAAATGCGATCAACGTCGCCGTCCCGATGATCACATTGGTGTGGATGTGGTGCTCGGCCGCGAGAATCTCCAGCCCGGTGAAGGGATCGATCAAGTGAAAGCCCAGCATACGCGAGCCATTGAGTGTCCCCTCCAGCAACTGGATATCGATGTGAAACGAGAGAAAAAACGCCAGGTTAATCAGCAGGATGCTCAACCAGCGCCACGCCCGGATCGTCGGACGTTTTTTCCCGTTTTTGTTGGTGTAGTAAAACGTCGAGAAAAACGACGCATTGAGTATGTCGCGAATCGAACTGTTATAGCGATCCATTACGGTCTCCTTGACGGATAATTATAGGGGCTCTACTTTTTCGTAGCTTCATCAAACTTGGCCTGGAAGGTTCCAATCTCGGTCGCCAGACTCTCGAGGTCGCTGTCCGACATTTTGCTCAACAATCCATACATTACGTAGTTTTTGCGCGTACCGGCTTTGAACGCTTTGAGGTTGGTCAGGATGTAGTCTTTGTCTCGTCCCATGAGTTTGGGACCTATGACACCTTCACCGACGTTACCATGGCAGGAGGCACAGTGATTTTTGTACAGAGGACTGACGGTAAAGGCTGCGAGGTTTCCGGCACGTTTTTTGAGTGCTGCAAGCTTTTTATCCATTTCTTTGGATTGGCTTTTGGCCTGCGGTGCTTGTGTCCGGGTGCGGACGACCGGCTTGGCTTTGACTTTTTGTCCGCCCAGTTTGGTGTCCTCCATGGCCGTACTCTTGATGATGCGGGCGATGGCATCCATTTTGTGTACCTCGGTGTCGAGTCCTACCATGTAGACCGAAGCCCACGCAGCCAATCCAATCGTAATCAATGCGATGATATGTTTCATTTTCCACTCCTCATTTTTCGAATTTCTTTGTTGAAGTTGGCGATTTCATTCGCCAGGGTTTTAAGCTCGGCATCGTCAATCTGCTGAACGAGCTCTTTCATCAGTGGGTTTTTTTTCTTGCCCGTTTTGAATGCGGCAATCTGATCATAGATGAACGTTGCATTTTTATCCAGAAGCGAGGGGCCGATGACGCCATTGGCATAGTCGTCATGGCAGGGAGAACATTTGATGACGTAGTCTTTGCTCAGGCGCTGGATCATCATCGTGATCCGGACACGCTCATAGGGAGATTTGATATGCAGATACGCATCGATGGTGGTACGCACTTTGTTCTCTTCGCTGTTGTAGGTACTGTTCTTCTCTTTGTTGTAGGCGTAGTAAAACTGGCCGCTGTTTTCTTTGGATTTCTCTTTTTTGACGGTAGTATCGACCGCACCGGCAGTTACTTTGATCGCCGCTGGCGCCGCACTTGCGGCAGCGGTTTTGGCCTGTTGGGCATCGTCGTTGCCGCTGCATCCACTCAGGATCAGGGCTCCCGCGAGGGGGAGCAACATCCTCATGAACCCACCATGCATTCCTCTGTCAGGGGACGGGACTACCGTCCCGCAATGCAGGGCTGAAGCCCTGCCTCCATGTTCGATAAACGTCTGTCGATTTAGTAAATTACGCATGGGTTTTTCCTTTGTTATAAATCTCGTCGTACGTCGCCCGGGGAACGATCTCGAGTACGTTGGTGGGGCAGAGCTCCACGCACGCCCCACACCCGATACACGCTTCACGGATCTCGGGGAGGAAGCCGCCCCCTTTGGCCACCATGCCGATCGCCGTGGAGGGATCGGGGTGGAAGGGGCACAGATCGGCACAGATCGTACACTGCTTATCGCCTCCCCGGAAAACATCAAGCTTTTCGAGGAGCTTTTTCTGCAAGTCCTCTTTTTCCGTCTCGTTCCCGCGTCGGGCGACTTTGTGGGCGGTGTGCTCTCCGGCACTGAGCACCTTGGTGTGGTCGTAAATCCGATCGATCGCACTCTCCGGCACGGGCGTTTTGGTCAGGGCGATGCAGGCACTCTCTTTGACAATAACCGCCATCCCCATGTGCACCTTCTCGATCTCATCGTGCTCGTGATCGAGCGCACCGGTCGGACAGGCGAGGATGCAGGGGAACGCTTCGCAGAGGTAGCACCCCCGCTGCGTCGGATCGATAAAAGCCATCCCGTATCCGGCACCATTGGTCACCGGTTCCAGTTCAATGCTGTCATAGGGGCAGACCTGGAGGCACTGACCGCACTTGATGCAGAGGTTGAGGTACTCATCCTCCGGTACGGCTCCCGGCGGGCGCAGGACGACTGCCTCATCGGCTTTGAGCATCGGCGCAGCGTAGATCCCGGCAACGGCGGCTGCTCCGATCACCCCCAGCCCGGTGGCTTGCTTCATAAAATCACGTCGTTTTTTCTCTTCAGGTGTCATTATATCCTTCCTTCTACTTTGGCGGATGGGTGCATCCGGGGATGGTTGTCCGTCAGCAGGCGTACCGGCTCCGAGAGGGGAGCGAGTTTGGCCAGAAAATTGATGATGGAGATCACCGGCGATCCGTAAAAGAACTTCACGTTCGGGTTGAGCATCCACACTTTGTCGGCATAGGCATGGAGGGTATAGGGGGTATCCCCGATTCCATTCCCATCCTTGTCAAATCCTTCATAGTTTTCCCAGTAATTACCGTCCCATTTGTTTTCGGTGACCCGGGTATTGTACGAATCATTGACGACCGTCTCGATGTTCCCTTTGAGGACATTTCCCCGCAGGATGTTGTGGAGACTCAGAGAGTGGAAATGCACCCCTTCACTGTTGTACAGGATTGCATTGTCCGTGATCGTATTGTTGGTATCGGGCTCAAACGGTGAGCGGTCGAGGTAGAGACCCCGGGCACAGTAGAGAATTTTGTTGTTCTTGAGCACAAAATTGGACGCATCTTTGAGTCCGATCCCCAGTCCCGTGGTTCCCATCGAGTTGCGGATCACATTGCCCGTAGCAATGGTGTCACGGGAATACATGAAAAAGATCCCCACCGTGTTGTGGACGTAGGTGTTGTTGTGGACGTAATTGCGTCCGGTGTACATGAAATGGAGCGAATAGCGTCCCCACTCTCCGTAATTGTTTTCGATGTGGTTGCCGTGGCTGTACCAGACAACAAAGTCGCGGGACTTGATCAATGTGTTGTGGCTCAGCAGGTTGTCGTTGGAGTACCACAGTCGCACCCCGTCCCCCCGCAACCCCAGTTCGAAGGGCTTGGAGGTGATCCAGTTGTCGCTGATGTTGGACTCATCAACCTGTTGCAGATCGATCCCGAAGAGGCAATCCTCGATCCGGTTGTGGGTAAGGGTGCAGTGGGCAGATTTCTTGATCGCAATGCCCGCATCGACCCGCTCGTGCTCGGCGCCGCTGTGACGGATGATCACGTTGGTCAGCGTCACAAACGAACTGGTGATCCGCACCACCGTACCGTTGCCGTCCCCTTCGAGGATCGCTTTCTGGTTTTTCCCATCGAGGATCAGCGGTTTGTTGATGACGATATTGCCCCGGTAGACCCCGGCAGGCAGCTCGAGTCGGGCACCCGAAGGTGCCGCATCGATCGCTGCCTGCAGCGGATTGTTCGCGTTGTTTGCAATCGCAACACTGAACAATGATAAAAGGATCACTCCGAGTCGTCTCACTACGTTTCCCTTACTTCTCTTCAGCCATTTGCTGCATCGCTTTTTTGCGTGAGACCATCGCGAGGAGGCTCAACACAGCGATGGCGACCAGGAGCCAAAAACCGATCGTGGGGTACGAATGGGTGGTAAACTGCGCCACTTTGCCGTCCCCGAAGACCGTCGGTGTAAAGGGTTTGATCTTGAACGCTCCCCACGCATGCATATGGTGCCCGAACCAGTAGAGCCAGTACGAGTAAAAACCGACGAAAATGAGTGGCAGAGCTACCGGAATAAGCATCAACCAATTCAGCAGGCGGGAGTTGTAGAGGATAAACAATACGAACAATACGGCCACTCCAACCAGCGCATACGGAGCCGCTGCCCGCAGATATGGGGCACCCCGCCCCATCGGATCCATTCCGATGAAGTGGTTGATGGTCTCCATCTCGTGGACATCCCCGCTGAAGCCGTCAAAATGGTAATAGACCGGGATACCGTTGGGGAAGGATTCCTTGGGATAGTTGGGCGCTTCGAGAGCGACGTACCAGATCGGAGCCGTCGCGACGGAGAGCTCGCCGTCGTTCTCGATCATCTTCTTGAGATCACCGGCAGAGCCTTTGGGGGTATCGGGACTGACGTAGCGCCCCTTCTGGTAGTAATCCCACACCTTATAGGTCAGCGGGGAGAGCTTGTCGGCTTTGTCCGCCGCCACCATCTCTACCACGTTGTGGGTGAAGACGGCCGGGATCACGAAAAAGTACAACAAAATACCCAGTGCCAACAAAGCAAAGACCCTTGATTTGGTCAATGAACTGTTCATAGTAACTCCTTATTTTAGTCGAATTGATTGTACATCAATCACCCTTACCATGCGTTGACACATATCAATAATCGCTATCAATAGCATAATACGGGTGATGGATGATACGGACAGGGGCAGGTGCCCGGGGAGCGTGACTCCCTGGCGGCCTGTAAATCGGGGATTAGAACAGGTTGGCGTTCTTCTCGACCCACTTGAAGTATTCGATGATGTCTTTGATCTGCTGGTCACTCATGCCCTGGTTCGGCATGCGCAGATTGAAGTAGTTGATCATCGAGTCAACGTACGGATCCTTGAACTTGGACTTGGGATCCTTGATGAATTCTGCGACCCATTTCTCACCATTCTCGTGGCGCTGGAGGACACCGGTGAGGTCAGGACCAGAGGAGACTTTTCCGATGACGTGGCATCCGCCGCATCCACCTTCTCCGAAGGCTTCCTGACCCTTCTTGGCAGCATCACTCATCGGTGTTGCAATCTTCTTGACCAGCAAGTCTTTGGCGCGGATACCGACATCGGCGGTCTTAACCATGTACTGCCAGATCATGTTCTCGAACAGCGTCGCTTTGTTGAGATCACCCGCTTTGACCGCTGCATCCGACTTCTTCTTCTGCTCGGCGATCTTGCCGTACTGATCGAGGGCGTCGGTGACGAGGTTTTTGACAACCGGGTATTTCTCGAAGTGGTTGGCTTTGAGGAATTTAACAACCGACTGGATGACCGCATCGGTTGCTTTGTTGGTTGCGACGGTTTTGTCATACTCAGCTTTGAGTTGCTCCGGTGTCATTTTATTCATTTTGAGTTTGGCGGCTGCTACGTATTTCTTATTGGGATCTTTGACCATCAAGTATCCCATCATTTCGAGGTGGAGTGCCGAACAGAACTCGGTACAGTAGTACGGGAAGACCCCTTCCATGTCGGCTTTGAAGGTCACAGAAACTGTTTTACCCGGCTCGAGTGAGGTGTGGACATTGTAGAGGTCAACGGTAAATCCGTGCGTCTCATCCTCAGCTCGCTCGAGGTTGGTCAGGTAGAAAGTAACCGTGTCGCCCTTGTTGACCGTGACGTGCTCAGGGTTGATGTGTGAGCGTACCATAGTACCGTAGACGTAAACGTGATTGCCCTTGCGAACGATCTTCTCTTGTCCAGCCAACGTCTTACCGACATGGGTTTTACCGGTAAAGGCACTGGTTCCCATCTTGTAGCGTACTTTGGGTTGGAGCTTGCTCGCACGGATAGCCACCGCCTGGTGAGGCTCACCGAGAGGAATCGGCATATCATAGAGCAGTTGCATTTTCTTGCCGCGAATGTCGATCAACTGGTGGTTCTGCGGGTGCAGAGGGCCGATTTCGTTGAAGCGGTCGATGGCAAGTTTGTTCAGTGCAATGATGTACTCACCCTGAGGATCTTCGGTTTTACCTTCCATGCCGCAGAGGTGACCGATGTTGTAGTTGACGTTTTGACGATCTTCGACTTTACACGTCTGGTAGTTCCACTTGACCACTTGAGAATCGACATAGAGAGAGGTATAAATCTCCCCTTTGTCTTTCCAGTTTTTACCGAATTGGTTATGCAAGGGGCCAAGGCCGAGTTGTGCTTGACAATGAGCAGCTGCTTTGAGATCGATGATGGGGATACCGAAGGGATCCTTGCCCACAAATTTCTTGTCGGCGATCAACTTCTTGATTTTTGCCCACTCATAGACGGTTGCATGGGTGTCCAATTTTCCACAAACGACAATGAATTTTCCGTCAGGAGAGACATCAACACCGTGAGGAGACTTGGGCTCAGGGATCAGGAACAGTGCGTCGTTTTTGACAGCAACATCGATGGGGATTACCCGCGTTCCGTTGATCATCTTCACGTTCTTGGGATCTTCGGCCAATTTGGCGAGTTTCTTCCAGTTATAGACCTGTAGGAAATCGGTATCGTTACGTGAACAACCCGCTTCAAACGGCGGTAGACCTTTTTCAATCCCTCCAGTGTACATCTCAGAGTTGAAACTGTTGGTGAAACCCCAGCCAGCCGATGCTTCCTTACCGGAGTCGGAGAGATCCTGCATATAGGGAGGCAGCTCAATCGTAAAGGATTTTTTGGGCTCGATTCGCCCTTTGTCGTGGTTGAATTTCCAAACGGTGACCCCACCACGGTACGTCTCAGCATACTCATCCATAGGGTGGTAGTTGTTGTCCAGAGGTGCCGCATACTGGCATGCCTCGAGGATGTACTCAGAGTTGGGGGTGAAGAAGGCTCCACCGTGGTCGGATTTGAAAACAGGGTTGACAACGATTTGCTTGGTGACGAAGTCGCTCAAGTCAATCACGGCGATACGGGGGTTGGCTTTGTCGTTGATGACAAGCCATTTACCGTCGTATTTCCCGTTGGTTTCTGAGATCGCCGGGTGGTGGGTATCTCCCCAGGTGATCTTGTGACCCCGGATGTTTCCTTCCGCAAGGATCTTTTTGGTGTCGTCATCATAACCCCATCCCTGCCAGGGCTCCGGGGTAAAGACACCGATGTACTTGAGAATCCGCATGGACGGCACGCCGTAAGCGATCATTTGTCCGGACTGTCCGCCGGAGCTGAACACGATATACTTATCGCGTCCACCGCTGGGTGTGTAGGTTTTGGCCGCCGCCAGCAGATCCTGCTGACTCAAGCCTCTGTCTTTCATCACTTTTTCGAGTTCGGATGCGCCAAAAGCCGTAGAGGCAGCAA
>WFSU01000161.1 GCA_015485845.1 Nitratifractor sp.
TCAGTGCGGGAATCGGAGCTTTTATCGCGTTTATCGGGTTCAAAGAACTCAAAATGATCGTTCCGGACAAAGCCACTTTCGTCTCGCTCGGGCACTTCTCCGATCCACACGTATTGCTCGGTGTCCTGGGGCTGATTCTTGCTCTGGGGCTCTACGCTTACCGGATCAAAGGAGCCTTTATCCTTGCCATCGCCATCACCTCGATTGTCGGCTGGGTCACCGGGGTGGGCGAACTCCCCAAAGGGCTTCTGAGCATGCCTGCTTCCATCGCCCCGATCGCGCTGCACCTTGATATCCCTTCGGCACTCACCCTCTCGCTTCTGCCGGTGATCGTCACGTTCCTCATCACCGATATGTTTGATACGCTGGGTACCCTCACTGCCGTCGGGGCACGTGCCAACCTCTTCCAGAGTGAAGACGGCGAAGAGAAAGCGCTGGAGAAAACCCTCGAAGCCGACGCATTGGCTACCGTGACCGGCTCATTGCTCGGCGTTTCGACCACCACAAGTTTCATCGAATCCGCCAGTGGGGTCGAAGCGGGCGGACGTACCGGTCTGACAGCGGTCTTTACGGCGATGTTCTTCATCCTGACGCTCTTCATGCTGCCGATCTTCAAAGCGATCCCTGAACCGGCGATCCTCCCCGTCCTCGTGGCCGTAGGGGTCATCATGTTTACCGAACTGGGACGGATGGACTTTGCCAATATGGACACGGCAACGGCGGCCGGAGCCTTTTTTGCGATTCTCCTGATGCCGCTGACGTTCTCTATTACCAACGGACTGGCCGCAGCCTTCGTCATCTATACAGCGGTCAAGATTCTCAAAGGGGAGTTCAAAGATCTCAACTTCGGTCTGCTGCTGATCACCCTGATCTCGCTTGTGGTTTTCTACGTACACGGCTAAGGGATAGACCCCATGGAAAAATATTATTATGGGTACGAAGAGTTCGTCGGAGATGCTGGTGCTTTGGTGCATAAGATCAAAGATTTTGATCCCGATACCCTCCTCGCTGTTGCACGAGGCGGTCTGACACTGGGACATTTCATGGCGCAGGCAATGGATACCCGGCGCCTCTTTGCCCTCAACTCCATCCATTACGACAAAGAGAAGAAACTCGATACCCTCCATGTCTTTAACATCCCCGACCTGGAAACAGCTCGGAGGGTTCTGATCGTCGATGATATCATCGACAGCGGGGAGACACTTAGAGAGGTTCTGCGTTTGCTCAAAGAACGTTTCCCGCATACCGAGTTCAAACTCGCCACCATCTTTTACAAACCAACCGCCGTCATCGAAGCAGATTATACGCTCAAAAAAGCGCATGAGTGGATCGATTTTTTCTGGGAAGTGGATCTGATCGAGCCACGAAAATAGTTTTGGCCACACTATAATGTGAACAAATAGCCGATGATTACAATTTTCCTACAATTTGTGGGAAACTTAAGTTACTTTTAATCTTTCATGCTCTAAACTTGACAAGTAACATTATCAAAAGGAGAACGAATGAAAAGATTACTCAAACTCTCAGCTGTCGCGGCGTTGGCTGTGACCACGCTGTCCATGGCCGGTACCCTCGACGATGTCAAAAAGGCCGGTGTCCTCAAATGTGGGGTCAACACGGGACTCCCCGGTTTCAGTGAAGCCGACTCCAAAGGTGCGTGGCGTGGACTCGACGTCGATTATTGTCGTGCACTCGCAGCAGCGGTTCTCGGCGACGCTTCCAAAGTCAAGTACACCCCCCTCAATGCCAAGGAGCGCTTCACGGCTCTCCAGAGCGGCGAGATCGATGTCCTCTCACGTAATACCACCAACACCGAAACCCGTGACACCACACTGGGAATCAATTTCGCCGGCGTGATGTACTACGATGGACAGGGCTTCATGGTACCCAAGTCTCTCGGCATCAAAAGTGCCAAAGAGCTCGACGGTGCTACCGTCTGTATCCAGGCCGGTACTACCACCGAACTGAACCTCGCTGACTACTTCCGCTCCAACAAGATGAAGTTCAAGGCAATTACCTTTGACACCAACGATCAGGTCGACAAAGCCTTCCTCGCGGGCCGCTGTGACATCCTCACCACTGACCAATCCGGTCTGTATGCGGCACGTACCAAGTTCAAGAACCCTGAGAAATTCGTGATCCTTCCCGAAATCATCTCCAAGGAGCCTCTTGCACCTGCCGTACGTCAGGGAGACGATCAGTGGTTCAACATCGCCAAGTGGACACGCAATGCCCTGTTGACCGCTGAAGAAAAAGGGATCACCAGTGCCAATGCTGATGAGATGAAGAAAAGCAATGACCCTGAGACCAAGCGCCTGATGGGTGTCGAAGGCACCATGGGCAAAAACCTTGGACTCGATGCTGATGCCTTCTACCGTGCCATCAAGCAAGTGGGTAACTACGGTGAAATCTTCGAGCGCAACGTCGGAGCCAATACCCCTCTGAAAATTTCCCGTGGTCTCAATGCCCTCTGGAACAAAGGCGGTATGCAGTATTCTCCTCCATTCCGCTAAGACCCGCGCCCCTCGGGGCTCCGGGAATTAGAAGTTAGAAATTAGAAATTAGAATTACGACTCAACACCTTCCAGTTTCTAACTTCTAATTTCTAATTTCTAATTTAAAAGGATCTCCCTTGCTTGCCCTTTTACGCAACGAAAAAGTACGCGGTGTTCTCTACCAGGTACTCGTCATCACTGGCTTCCTCGTTGTTGCCTATTTTATCGCGATCAATACGGCACACAACATTGAGGTGCGGGGTATCAAATCGGGATTCGGATTCCTCCACTCCACCGCCGGATTTGACATCACCGAATCTCCCATCCCCTTCACCCCTCAGAGTACCCACTGGGATGTGTTCAAAGTCGGGTTGCTCAACACCCTCATCGTCGCCTTTGCCGGGATCATCCTCTCGACGATCCTCGGGCTCATTATCGGGGTCTCCCGTCTCTCGAGCAACTGGCTGATCAACCGCCTCGCCGCCGGATACATCGAAACATTTCGTAATATCCCGGTGCTGCTCCAGATCCTTTTCTGGTACAACGTTGTCCTCGCCACCCTCCCCGCCACACGCAAGAGTCTTAATTTCTTAGACAGCGTCTTTATCAATAACCGGGGTATCTTCGTCCCCAACCCCATCTTTGAGCCTGGAGCATGGCTGATAGGTACCGCACTCATTGCCGCGCTTCTCGCCGGATGGTGGCTCCACCGTTATGCCATCAAGCTCCACGAAGCAACCGGCCAGAATTTTCCGGCCTTCTGGATCAGTCTGGGGCTGGTGATCGGCCTGCCGCTTCTGGCTTATTTCATCATGGGAAGACCCGTGCACTTCGACTACCCGGCACTCAAGGGGTTCAACTTCCGGGGTGGCAAAGTCTTCACCCCGGAGTTTCTCGCCCTACTGTTTGCCCTCTCGATCTACACCGCCACGTTCATCGCCGAAGCCATTCGCAGCGGGATCGAAGCGGTGCCCAAAGGGCAGAAAGAAGCGGCCACTGCGTTGGGATTGACCCCCATGCAGTCGTTACGCTTCGTCGTCCTGCCGCAAGCGGTACGGATCGCGATCCCTTCAATCATCAACCAATACCTCAACCTCACCAAAAACTCATCACTCGCCGCCGCGATCGGCTACCCGGAGCTGGTAACGATCTTCGCCGGAACAAGTCTCAACCAGACCGGCCAGGCGCTGGAGATCCTCGGTATCACGATGCTGACCTACCTGATCATCAGTCTTGTTGTGTCGATGATCCTCAACTGGTTCAACGCCAAAATGAAAATCAAGGAGCGCTAAC
>WFSU01000162.1 GCA_015485845.1 Nitratifractor sp.
ACCAAGCCGGAGCCGTAGCGTTTGTTCGTTTTGTCCTTTCTCCTGAAGGGCAGGCGATCATGCGTCAAAACGGTCAGGGGGTCATCGCTCCGCCGACGATCACCGGCGATGCGCGCCTTTTGAAAGCAGGAAACACGGAGTCCAAATGAGAGGAGAATTCGGTGTGCTCAGTGTGAGAGATGTAATGCTGCAAAAAGAGGCATTTACCCTCGGCCCTCTCTCATTTGATGTGCCGGAGCACTCTTATTTTGTTATCCTCGGCAAAACCGGCAGCGGCAAGACACTCCTGCTGGAGTCGCTGGCGGGTCTGCAACCGGTGAAGGGGCAGGTGATGTTTCATGGCGAGGAGATCACCCGGATGCTTCCCGAAGAACGGGGGTTTGGGTTTGTCTATCAGGATTTTGCTCTCTTCCCCAACCTGAATGTCCGGGACAATATCCGCTTTGCCGGGCGGTTCCGGGCGATCGAAGATGCTGAAATGCTTTTTGATGATGTGGTCGATTTCCTCGGGATTGCTCCGCTGCTGGATCGGAGTATTACCCATCTAAGCGGCGGCGAGAAACAGCGGGTGGCGCTGGCACGGGCGATCTACTCCCGGCCGAAGCTCCTGCTGCTCGACGAGCCCCTCAGTGCGATCGACCCGACTTTGCGTACCGCCATCATGATCGCCCTCAAGCAGATCGTTACCCGGTACGGCATGTCGATCATCCACGTCACCCACAACTTCCGTGAAGCGACCTTCCTGGCTGATCGGATCGCCGTGATGATGGAGGGAAAAATCCTCCAGGTGGGGGAGGCGGAGGAAGTGCTCCACCATCCGACCAGCCTGGCTGCGGCCAAATTTCTCGGGTTCAAAAACATTCTCCCCGCCTCGGTGCTGGGATTTACAGAAGACCGGCGGCTTTTCTCGGTCAACCCCAACGCTATCCTCTTCTCCCGTCACCGGCAGGATCGGGAACACTGCCTCTCCTGCACGGTCGAAGAGATTGTCATTCAGGCGGATGTCAACAAAGTCATCTCCCGCGTTGGGGATCGAACCCTCTACGCCAAACTTCCCAAAACCATGTTTGCCAAACTCCAGATCACGGTGGGAGAGCGACTCTACGCCTGTATGGCGGATCGGGACATCATGTGGCTGCCCGAAGCGGTAGCCCTCGAGGAGGCATCATGAAAAGCGATCGATTTTTTCTGGGGATTTTTCTGCTGCTCTCTTCGGTGATCGTCCTCTTTCTGATGGTGCCGTTGGGGAAATTGTTTATCAGTACGGGACTCCTTTCGATCACCAAAACCCTGATTGAGCCGGAGGTGGCCCAGAGCATAGGCTTGACGCTGCGGACGGCTCTGTGGGCGGTGCTGTTTGTCGCGGTGACAGGGATTCCGTTGGCGTATTTGATCGCCCGCTACTCGTTTCGGGGCAAAAGTATTCTCGAAGCACTCCTTGACATCCCGGTGATGGTGCCGCATACGGCGGCGGGGATTGCGCTGCTCGTGGCGTTCAACGATGGATTTGTGGGGCGTGTGTTTTCAGCGCTGGGGCTGGAGATGATTGATACGACGACGGGGATCATGGCGGCGATGATGTTTCTCTCAGCCCCCTTCCTGATCAATGGAGCCAAAGAGGGGTTCAAAAAAGTGGATGTCAAGTACGAAAACGTCGCCCGCACCCTTGGAGCCGGGCCGATGCGCACGTTTTTCAGTGTTTCTCTCCCCAATGCCCGTGGGGAGATCATCAATGGGGCGCTGATGATGTGGAGTCGTGCTCTGGGGGAGTTCGGCGCGGTGGTGATTATCGCCTACCACCCGATGGTCGCCCCCGTTCTCATCTACGACCGGTTCAACAACTACGGCTTGAGCTACTCCGCCCCCGTTGCAGCGGCGATGATTCTGGTATCGGTGATTTTGTTCCTGACCGTACGGTTGGTGAATAATCGATATGGGAAGTGACAGTTATTGGGTTGCGTTTTTATCTTTGGCGGTTCCGATAATACTGTCGACTAAAGCAGTGGCATCTCCAACGTAGTCTGATATATTGCTTCCAATGACACACGTGTCGTTGGTATCCGCGTTCATGTCACGCACATAGCATGATTTTTCAAGTGTACTGCTGTTTTCATCCCGTGCAAAATCTTCACAGCTTACCTCTCCGTCTCTTTGAATGGCAAGGGTATCGTCCAATGCAGGTACCCTGTTGACAGCCACTTCAAGGAGAAATCCACAGCTGAGATATTCAGGATAATGATGAGCAATGACAATCATATCACGCTTGTTAATAGATTCATTATTGCATGCCGTTGTGAGGAAAAGAAAAGAGAGTAGAAGAGTTATATGTCGAAAGAGCATAATGCCTCCGGAAATTTTTGGAGGCATTATATCTAAATAAAGATTTATTGGTTTGGACCGTTTTCGGCTCCAACGACACAGATGGAGTCTCCATATGCTTTGTTGTCATCATTCAATACTTTTGAGTTATCACAAGTAGCATCAGGGAAATCGCCGCAGTCTACGTTGCTTTCAGGTGTATAGACTTCAATATTTCCGCTGTATCCATTGTCCTCGGCAATTTTACCGATGACGTGCTTTCCGCAAAGGTCAGGATTGACTTTTTGGACGATGTAAATGTATTTTTGCTTTTTAGTTGCATTTTCGTCCTGATCGCCATTGAGCGAATCGGCACCAATGGCACATGCAGATCCCCCAAAACCTTTATCACCATTCTTGAGCTCCGTAACGCCACAATTTTCATTTTTGACCTTGCCATAATCTGAACAGGTAGCGTGTGAATCACTATCTTCATGGTAGTTGGCACCTTTGAGCCCAAATTCATCAACGATATAACCTATCGTTAAGAAGCTGCAAGCCATGGATTCAACATTTTGCGCGATGAGGACATAGTTTTTCTTCATCACCTCTTCTTTACTTACTTCACATCCGGTTACAATCAGCGCAATGGCAGTCAGCGCCAATAACATTCTTTTTTTCATGATCTCTCCTTTTTTGATATGCCCAATTATAGCGCGAAAAAATGAAAAGAGTATTGAAATCTAAAAAAGAAATGAAACAATTGTATTAAATGTTTAAAGAGTGTGAAAGATAACATACGAGAGCGCCAGCGGGGACTGACGCTTCATGTGAATATTAGCAAGAGTAAGTGGAAATATATTCGTATGCCGTCGGGCGTCCTTCGACGGGGACGACGTGGCGGTCGAACATGTAGTCGACGTATTCCTGGACGTACTCAGGGCTCATGATCGGTGCGAGGAAGTCGTGGTCTTTTTCCAATCCTTCGAGGGCTTCGCGGAAGCTGTTGGGGAGCTCAGGGATACCCCGCTCGGCGATTTCGTCACGGGTGAGTTCGAAGAGGTCTTCGTTGACCGGGCCTACGAGGTCGTAGCCACCGGCTTTGATCCCGTCCAGACCGGCGGTCATCAGAACGGCGAAGGCAAGGTAGGGGCACGAAGTGGAGTCGGGGAAGCGGGTCTCGATCCGGGTTGCTTTTTCACCGGCACCGTAAGGGATTCGGCAGGCAGCAGAACGGTTTTGGCTGGAGTAGGTGAGGATACGGGGCGCTTCGAAGCCCGGCAACAGACGCTTGAATGAGTTGGTGCTGGGGTTGGTGAAGCTGGCGACGGCCTCTTTGTGCTTGAAGATACCGCTGAGGTAGTCGAGAGCGGTTTTGCTGAGGTTGGCGTATTCTCCTTCAGCGTAGAAGAGGTTCTTGCCGTCTTTCCAGAGGGACTGGTGGACGTGCATCCCGTTTCCGTTGTCGTTGTAGATCGGCTTGGGCATGAACGTGGCGGTTTTGCCGTTGAGGTGAGCGACCATTTTGACGACGTATTTGTACTTCTGAACGTTGTCGGCGGCGGTGATGATGTCGGAGAAGACGATCCCGATCTCATGCTGAGCCTGGGCGACTTCGTGGTGACCGAGGACGACTTCGAGACCGACCTCTTCGAGAACCTGCATCATCTCGGCACGGAGATCGACGGCAGAGTCGGTGGGCATGACGGGGAAGTAGCCACCCTTGATACGGGGGCGGTGTCCCATGTTGCCGTACTCGCCATAGTCGGCGGCATCGGCCCAGTGCCCTTCGTCCGACTCGACTTTGAACGACTGCTCATTGTCGGCATCGGTGATTTTGACATCGTCGAAGATGAAGAACTCGTTCTCCGGTCCGAAGTAAGCGGCATCAGCGACACCGGCTTCTTCGAGGGCTTTGAGAGCTTTCTTGGCGATGGAGCGAGGGCATTTGGCGTAGAGCTCGTTTTTATAAATGTCATAGACATCACAGATGACGATCACGGTGCTGTCAGCGGTAAACGGATCGAGGAATGCGGTCGGGACATCGGGCTTGAGGAGCATATCCGACTCGTTGATCGGCTGCCAGTTTTCGATAGAGGATCCATCAAAAGGGACACCATTTTCGAGCATGGCGTCATCGACGGCGCTTCGGCGATAGCTGATATGGTGCCATGCCCCTTTGATGTCGGTGAAACGGAAATCGATGAACTCTACTTCGTTCTCGTCACAGAATGTATTGAACTCTGCGAGATTGTTGACAAATTTACCCATGTAGTCTTCTCCTAGAAAAAATTTATGGGGTTATTATAGCCATTCTTGATTGAAGATGCTCAGAGGAGGTGATTAAATTTTCACCATTTGTTTGTTTCGTTTCCGAAAGGTAACAGCTTGGGTGTATCCGACCGATCGGGCGAGGGCAATGGCTTGATCGTAACCGACACCCACCTGTTCCGTCGCATGGGCATCCGAGCCGAAGGTAATAGGGATATTGAGCGAAAACGCTTCTTCAAGCAGCGTACGGGAAGGGTAGAGCTCAGCGACCGGTTTGCGCAGCCCGGCGGTGTTGATCTCCAGCACCATGCCCGATCGAGCGATCGCCTCGAGTGCGGGGCGGGCGAGGGTACGGATGTCGGTGGCAGGAAGGTGCTTAAAAAGCTTGATGAGGTCGAGATGCCCCACGATGTCAAACCATCCTGACTCGGCCATCGCCTCTACGGCCGCGAAATAGTCCCGCCACACCGTATCGATGTCGCGTGCTTCCCATTCGCCAATAAACTCCGGATTGTCAAAGCCCCACTTCTCGAGGAAATGGACTGAGCCGACGAGGAAGTCCACATCGGCCTGGAGCACCCGATCGTTCATGTGCCCGGGGAGCCAGTCCACCTCATACCCCAGCCGGATATCGATCCGGTCACGGTAGCGCTCCCGCGCAGCGAGAACATCGGCTTCGTAAGCGCCCATCTCCTCAAACGAGACCCGATACCCCTCATCGAAATCCATCGGGGCATGCTCACTGAAGCCGTACACATCGACCCCGAGATCAATGGCACGTTCAATGTACTCGTCCATGGTGCCGGTCGCGTGGTTGCAGCGGGTGGTGTGATTGTGGAGGTCGATTTTCATGGGGGTAGTATAGCGTAGGTTGGGTAAGGGGTATATTGATGAGGAGTTGTAGTGTTGTGCCCCCACAACACCAATTGAGGCGTAGGGGGCAGACATGAGCGTCTGCCTGAAGGTGTTGCAATAGGTGATACAGATGAAGAATATGTTACTCTTTGAAACAATATTTATATGTTCAACACTGTTTAAGTATAATTTCGAGAGAGAGAGAGAGCTATTTTGATACAATTGTTGAAAAGGTAGTATGTTAATGAGTATGCCCAATGGAAATACTTGAATTTACAGACTCGACCACATGTAAGCAATCTTTATTGCTGTTGAGGAATTGATCATGAAAAAGTTTTTATTTCTTTTAGTTTTACCTGTTTATCTTTTTGCTTCGTCTGCACCTAATCCTTATTCGTGTTGTGATGATTCTGATATTCCCGTATTGATTGCCGAATCTGTTTATGTTGGCGATCTTTACTACAAGCCTGATTCATTGTGTGCTAGATCAGAAGGCCCAAATTATCATTATGTTTACCAATTTGTTTCAGACCCTATTCGAGTTCCCGCAACTGAGGATCAAGAGGCATATGATAAATATATTGTTAAAGATTATGCATGTACAACTTGTGATCAACCCGACACAAACTACACAGCCCCACAAAACTGGCAGCCAAGACCGGATCTCTATTATTTAAACGGGTGTACAGGTGAAGAAGCAGGAAGTATCGAACAATGTACCGAAAAAAATGGCGCTACCTTTTCCAAAAGGACTAACTGTTGCACCGAGACCACCTGCTTTGTTCCTTCTTGCGACCACAACGACACCACCTTCCCACCCATAGCCGCCAACGAAAAGGTCATAGACGCATGGGACGAGCCTGACGATCACAGCGCGCAGTGTGCCAACAACCACGGCACCGTTCAGGAAAAAACCGTCTCCTGCAAAAAACACTACCGGTGTGTCGCTCCGAATGACTTCTGCCCTGCGGAGGGGGATGTACCTATTAGTTCTTATGTTTCTCCTCGTGGACAGGTGTTTCATGAGGACATTGCCTTACCGGGTGTCGGGTTTGGCCTCCACTACTCTTCGGCCAATCGTGACGATACCTCCATCGCGCCGGGCTGGTCGCTGAGTGTGGGGGCTCGGATGGCGGATGGTCGCGTCTATTTCGGCTCGGGGACGATTCGTTTGCTGCGGAGCTATACTAGTGAAGGGGGGCTTGCGATCATCCCCCACGGTGACGAAGCGTATTGGTTTGATACCAACGGGACGCTGCGGCGGATCGAGGATCTGCATACCCGTCAGCTCCATACGGCATTTATCTACAATGGTGCAGGACGCCTGATCGGGGTGGAAGATCGCTACGGGCAGACGACGACCATCGAGCGGGATGCCAACGGTACCGCCACGGCCATCGTCGCCCCCACGGGGCAGAGGACGCTGCTGCAGATCGATGCGCAGGGGGATCTGACCGAAGTACAGTATGAGGATACGAGTGCGTATCACTTCGAGTACGCCGACCATCTCATGACGCAGGAGATCGAACCAGACGGCAATGCGTTTGAGCATCGGTTTGCCGACGGGAAAGTTACTCAGGTGATCGATGCGGAGCAGGGGGTGTGGGATTTTGCTACGGCACAGCAGGCGCAGAGCTTCTCCCGTACGGTTCAGTATGCTTCGGGTGAGCAAACCCGGTATCTCCACCCTTATGCCCGGGGCGGAACGATCCGAACCGAGACGATCCTGCCCACAGGCGACAGAGTCATCTACGAAGATGCACTCGATGAAAACAACCGCACGATTACCCGCTGCGGTATGCGGACGACACTTCAGTACAGGATGGATGATGCAGGGCATCTTGACCGTGATCCTTATTCGCAGCGCCCCTTCCTCGAGCGTCGGACGGTGACGACGCCTTCGGGCTTGCAGCAGGTGACGACGTACGCCCGCACCTACGACAACAACGGCGGCCTGCTCAAAGCCCGCACCGACATCACCACCCGCAACGGCCATACCGCCTCCGTCCATGAGGATTACAACCAAAGCACCGTCACCTACCGCTCCCCCGAAGGGCGTCGGAGTGTGATCGAATATGATGACAAGCAGCAGCCGATCACCGTGCGTACGGGAAATCGCCTGCCGATCCACTATACCTACGATGCACACGGCCGACTCACCGAGACCGCTCAGGGGGGACGCCGATACCGCTACACCTATGATGCACGCGGCAACCGGATCACGGCAGAAGACCTCCAGCGACACCTCGTGACCCGCTACGATTACGACCGGCTTGGCCGCGTGACGCAGGTGACATATCCCGACGGTGCGGTCGAGACGTTTGCCTACGATCCCAACAGCAACCTGATCGTCCGTACGGTGCCCACTCCGGCTGAGCACACCTTCGCCTACAACGGCGTCAACCGTCCTGTGAGCCTCACCGATCCGGCCGGCCATACTACCCGCTACACCTATGACAAGCAGCGCCGCGTGAAGAGCATCACACGTCCCGGCGGCCGCACCATCACCTACACTTATGCCCAGGGGCGTCTTGCGACGATCGAGACTCCGGAGGGGAGCACCACCTACCGCTATGCCTGCGACGCGCTCCCGGCTGCGATCACCACTTCAGCAGGGGAGGGTCTCCGCTACACCTACGACGGGACACTCCCTGTGACGGTCACGACCGAGGGGACGCTGAATCAAACCCTGCACTACACCTACGGCACGGATCTAATGCCAACGAGCCTGCGCTATGCCGGTCAGGAGACACATTACGGATACGACGGGGACGGGCTGCTGGTACGCAGCGGAGCGTTTGCCATCACCCGCGACGTGCAGGACGGCTCAGTGCGTCGGATCACTGACGGCACATGGACACGCACCATGGCGTACAACGACTATGGAGAAGTGTCCGCCGAAGAGGATGGAGACTTCGGTTATACGCTCGAGCGCCAAGATACCGGACGTATCCGCACCAAGACAGACCATCTTGCCGACAGGAATGTGACCTATACCTATCGCTACGACCGCCGGGGCAGACTGGTCGAGGTCAATGCTTCCAAGAGTCTCTTGAACCTCCCCGGGCCCAATCTCTTAAAAAATGCCGGGTTTGAGTCGCTCGAGGGAGAGCGGCCGCAGTTTTGGCATCCTTATGGCATCAACACGACTCCTGTGACGGATACCGATGCCCACAGCGGTGATGTCTCGGTCACGATTACCAACGACACATCAGGCAACTCTGGCTGGAGAGGCGAAGCGATCGCCATCGATCATCAAAAAACACTCACGTTCAGCGGCTGGAGCAAAGCCGATGATGTGAGCCCCGGTGCGCTCTATGCGCTGGACTTCAAGGTGACGTTTGAGGACGGTACCTACCTTTGGTATTACGGAGACACCCGATTTGCCACCGGCACCCACGACTGGCAGCAGATCAAGATCACGCGAACCTTTGACAAGCCGGTCGTCAGTGTCCGCCCCTATGTCCTCCTCTATCGTGGGACGGGGACGGTGTGGTTTGATGATGTGAGTGTTCAGGTG
>WFSU01000163.1 GCA_015485845.1 Nitratifractor sp.
GAATTTTACCGGATTCAAAAAGTCTATGTCTTTCCATAAGTTCTTCTTCCCATTTTTCCTCAACATCAGGTTTCATAGGGTTAAAGCTCTCAACAAGCTCATTCACAATTTGCAAGCGATCCGATAAAGGCAATTCTAATGCTTCAGATACAATTTCGGTGTAAGACATCACATACTCCTTTCATTGTGGACATTATAACATATTCACTTTGGCGCTTCTCCGTACCTCTTTCTCAAAACGACTAAAACCACAAAATCCTTCACAATCAACGCCACACAATAAATCCAGATCGCATCCATCGACCAGTGGCGGGGATAGTCGGCTCCATAAATGAGGGCGGGGTAGCCGAGGACAAACGGCCATTTGAGGTAGTAAAAAAAGACAATGCCGTTGCCGTAGATGTGGCGCAGGGCGTCCCGCATGGTTACATGGCTCCCAGTGCCTGCTTGACGTTATCCGCAGCCATGGTGACATTCCAAGCCGGCTCCCAGACGATCTCGACGGTTGCCTCATTGATCCCCTCGGTGCGTTCGGCTGCTTCGCGTACCCACTGCTCGAGCATTTGGTGTAGGGGGCAGGAGCGGGTTGAGAGGGTCATGGTGACTTTGGCGTTGCAGTCATCGTCGATGTCCACTCCGTAGATGAGACCAAGCTCGACCATGTTGAAGCCTACTTCGGGGTCAATGACGGTACTAATGGAGTCGAGTACCTGTTCTTTGGTTACGTTACACATTGTTTTCTGTCCTTGAAATGTTTAATTCTTTGCCATAGCTCAACATCGAAAGCACACTGCTGAGCATAAATCCTGCGCCGACGACCATCAGCGTCACGCCGCCATGAAAAAGGCTGCTGCTCCCGAAGAGAAGCCCGATACCCCCCACGACAAGACCGGCACTGGTAAACCAGAACTGCCATTCAGCTCTACGCTCAGGGAGCATTTCGTTGAGCATGGGGACTTTTTGTTTGCCTACCAGTGGGCTGTAGCGTTCAAACCACACGAGAAACGGGACGATCTTATACAGATGCCCATTGATCAGATAGCTAAAAAAACCGAGGATCAAAAACCACGCAGCCGAGAGGATCACCTGTTCACTCGAGACAAACAGCGTCACAACCCCGAGCACAAGTGCCACCGCCAGCGATCCATAGCCGACGTACATCGTCTTGGCATAGATGTCGTGTGCTTTGCGGGCGCGGGTTTGGTAAATGATCCAGATTTGATAGCCATAAAAGCCCACCGAGACAAACGCCACCACCAGCGCAAGCCAACGCACCCAGTTCCAATCAATCAGCGTACCGACCACATAGGCGATCACGGCTCCCACCATCAACTGATACGCCCGGGTGATCGGGGTCTCATCAAATCCATGTGAGAGGCCAAACATCGGCAACAGGATCAAAGAAAGCCCCATGATCGTGAGCGTCACGAAGCCTCCGAGCACCAGCACGGCATGAGCTCCGAGCCATTTGCCCACGTCGAGCACCACCCCCTCACCGATCGCCAACGCCATCAGAAACCCGATGACGATCGCCACCGTGAGAAAAATATTGGCCCACATGACGCTCTTGACCGAGAGAGTAATCCGCTCCGCCTTTTTCAGCGTCAAAAACGTCTCAAACAAGAAGGTTACCATCGCCACAAGCACCAGCAGACCGCCGTATGCCAAGACATCGGGTACCCACCAAAATCCTGCCACCATCGTCAGCGTCCCTGTCAGCAGAGACGGCCAGATGATGTAGTAAAGATCGACTGAAAAATGCCCAACCTCTACCACCACAGGGATCAGTTGCGCCATCGCACCGAAGATGGTCATCATCACGAATCCAAGCAGAAGCCAGTGCGCCCAGCCGACCGTCACGAGATCGACGTGCCCGCTTGAGGGATCGAGGAACAATAAAAAGAGCACCCCCAGCGCATAAAAAATCGACCCGATCACAAAGAACGGCTCGATCATTTTGATCGGCGGGGCAAAATCACGGGAGATATTGAACATGCTTATCCTTAGTGTATTAGATCGTGTGTTGTTCGTTCAATGCGACAAAGGAGCGCCCAACCCCGAAGGGGCACCAACGGTGTTCGCGACTGCCAGAGTATTGGACGAACAACACACGATCACCCATTGCAATCACTGTCATCGAGGTCGGCTTCTTCACTCGCACCGGGCTTGTAGCCGAAGATCAACTTCACTTTGCCGTCTGGGAGGGTTTCTTCCTCTAGCAGATCAAAATTCTCTCCGATTTTATCAAGAAGTCCCATCGGCTTCTTATGGTTGATCATCGCCACGCGCTTGTGGGCATCGGTCACCATTTTGAGCCCAGACATCGCATTGACCATCGGCTCCGGCGGCCCTTTCATTGACGTATCAAACTCGAAATACTGTGTATCACCAATCGTGTACGTATAAAATGGCACCGTCGCTCCGGGGACTTCCACGGGGGTTTTTTTGATTTCAGACATATTTACTCCTAATTTGGTTTTTTGTATTATAGAGCGGCTGGGCTTAAATGGGATTGATGTCGGTCAAGAAACTTATGGGTCAGGGATATTGGTGTGATCGTCCACATTTGACAAATCGACATTTGAACTGTATAATTATGTAGATACAAAGGAGGCTACATGACAGTATCGATGAAAAAATGGGGCAATTCTCTTGCCCTCCGCGTCCCGAGGGATGTTGCCAACACACTCCATCTCAAACAAGACGATCTGCTTGAACTTGAGATCAAAGAAGGGGCACTGATCCTGCGCCCTCGTCCCAATGATCGCCTGGAGAGCCTCGTCGCCGGGATTACCGAAGAGAACCGACATCATGAAGTCGAAACCGGAGA
>WFSU01000164.1 GCA_015485845.1 Nitratifractor sp.
AAGTGGGGATCATCTATGCCGCCGCCCCGATGATGCGGTTCCTCCTCCCGTTTTTCTTCCGCCGTTTTCTGAGCCTCGATGATCGCGTCTATCGAGGGGCATTGCTTACCCTTTTCGCTGCTTCCCTTCTCTTCGTTTCAACGGTGCACACTTTCGGACTCTACCTCGCGGTCAACCTCCTCTACGGTGCCGCTCTGGGTGCCGTCCTCCCCTACGTCGATACCATCGCCCTACAAGTCATCACCCGTGAGCGCTACGGCAGGGTGCGCCTCTGGGGTTCGATCGGATTCATCACGATCGCCCTGTGGCTGGGGCAGGTGCTGGAGACGCTCAACCAGACGTTCACCTATCTCGGCGCTGCCTCACTCCTGACGATGCTGACCGGGCTGTACCTCGTCCGATTTGATCCCCACCGTGATACCCCGGTCGACCGCGATCAGGAGCGTGCTTTCTCTTTGAGTACCTACTGGGCATTCTGGGTCAGTGCGTTTCTGCTTCAGGTCAGCTACGGAGGGTTCTACAACTTCTTCACCATCTACGAAACCGCACAGGGATTTTCCCAGGCGACCATCAGCTATCTGTGGAGTTTCGGCGTGGTGTGTGAAATCGTCATGCTTTACTTTCAGGGGCCCCTGTTGCGCAACCATCTCATGGGGATCATCAAACTGGCCACACTCTCTTCTGTGCTCCGCTGGACACTGCTGTGGCTCTGGCCGGATCATCTTATCGTGGCGTACATTTCCCAGTCCCTTCACGCGGTCGGTTTTGCTCTCTACTACACGTCGACGATCACGTACGTTTTTCAACTCTATTCTCAGAAGAAGCTTGCCCAGCAATTTTATCTCGGAATCACATTCGGCCTTGGGGGATCGGTCGGGGCGGTACTGGCCGGCTGGATCTACGACAGTGATCCTCATCACCTTTTCCTCTTCTCGGCGATAGCCGCCTTGGGTGCCTTCGGGATGCTGTATCTGCATGAAGGGCGCCGAAGGAGGATCGATGCAGCCTGAGAGAGAAGCCGTCATTTTCGCCGGAGGCAAAAGCTCCCGCATGGGACGGGACAAAGCCCTCCTCCCCTTCGGAGGATACTCGACACTGGCCGAGTACCAGTATCGTCGTCTCCTTCCCCTCTTTGACCGGGTCAGCCTCAGTGCCAAGGGGGACAAATTCTCCTTCGACGCCCCCCGGATCTACGATCGTGACACTGATACCAGCTCCCCAATGGTCGCTCTGGCTTCCGTGCTGGAGCAGGCACAATACGATATGGTCTTTGTCCTCAGTGTAGATATGCCGTTTGTCGATGCTCTTCTCATCGACCGGCTCTACAGCGCCCATGCCGATCACCCCGAAGCCCGGATCATTCTCGCTGCCTCACCTCAGGGCACTGAACCCCTCTGCGCCCTGTATCACCGGGATCTCATCCCGAAGATTACCGCACGGCTCGAGCGTGGAGAGCATCGGATGCATGCACTGCTGAAGGAGACAGCGGTGGTGGAGGTGCCGTGTGACCGCGAGGCAGTCTTCACCAATCTCAACACTCCCGAGGAGTATGCCGTATCGCGACACTGACGCCTACCGTCTCCTCCGATAGCTCAGCGCCTCGAGTATGTCCCCTTTGGTGATCGTCTCATGTCCGGCCAGATCGGCGATGGTGCGGGAGGTCTTTTTGAGGCTGGCGACGCTGCGGTGTGAGAGTCCGAATTTGCCGACGGCACTGTGGAGGATTGCTTCGGCCTCCCGGTCGAGGCGGCAGTAGATCTCGATCTCCTCTTCGGTGAGTTTGCCGTTGAGGTGGAGTTGTCCGCGCTCTTTCTGACGGCGGAAGGCCTCCAGCACCTGTGTATGCATCTGTTCGGATGTGATATCTCCCTTGTCGGTGTGGCTCACCTCCTGCATCACCACAAACAGATCGATCCGGTCGAGGAAAGGATCAGAGAGTTTGTTCCGGTAGCGCTTGATCTCCACATCGGAGCAGCGGCACGCGTGGGTCTTGGAGAGGAGATTGCCGCAGGCACAGGGGTTCTGGGCGGCGACGAGCATGATGTCAGCTTGGTAAGTGATCTTGGCTCCGACCCGCGATACACGGATCGCCCCATCGGCCAAAGGCTCCCGCATCGCTTCGAGAATGTTCTTTGAAAAATGGGGGATTTCGTCAAAAAAAAGCAAACCAAAGTTGGCCAAAGCCACTTCTCCGATTTTTGCTTGAGTTGACCCCCTGTCATTTACAAATAAAAATGATAAAATATCCCACATATTCATATAAAAATGAGGAGTTTTTCCAAGTGAAAATGATAAATATTCCAACTGTAGGGGGTAAAAGCACCCTAAGTTCCAAGTTAATATGCTAAAAGCAACAAAGGCGTAATATGAAGATTTCAGTAAAAAATAGAAAGATTGGCTATACGTACTTGAGTCAATCTGGTTATTTCTCGTTTAGAGGGATGAAAGAAATCGCTTTTGAATCCCGTCTTGAGAAAGATTTTTTAACCTCGTTTGCATTTAGCGACCGAGTTCTTGATATTGAAGAACAACCTTTTACCCTCACCTATACTAATTCGCAAGGAAGAGAAACGGTATACACCCCGGACTTTATGATTGTGTACCGCCCAGAGACGATGAATGTCTCACATTTCAGCAAGACCATGATTGTTGAAGTCAAGCCACGAGAAGTGCTGAGGAAAGATTTCTGCACCTTCAAAGATCGTTTTAAAGCCATGATCTCTTACTGCCAGCAAAATGATATGATCTTCAAGATCTACGATGAATCAAAAATACATACTCTTTACTTCGACAATATTACACGAATCATGCGCTACAAGCGGTATCACTACGATCCAGTGGAAAGAGATACCATCTTGAACTATGTGAACGCGACCGGGCAAGCTACTGTTGGTTTGATCCCAGAAATTTTTGGAGGAACGGATATGGACAAGGCCGAAATCATCGGGCATGTGTATCACCTTTTGGCAACCAAGCAGCTTTTGGCAGATTTGGTGACACAACCCCTGGGTGCAGAAACTGAAGTATGGGTAAACACCCATTACGGATACGAGGAGACCTTATGAAAAAAGAAGAGATCAACAGGCGAAGAGTTTCTATTGCTCCCAATTCACTTGTGGCTTACGACAATGAATTGTACCGCATTGAACATCAACTGAGCGTCAATGAAGTAATTGCCATCCATCTCAAAACAAACAGACCAAAAAATCTGAAAATAGCATCTCTGCGTGCCCCTTCTGACAAAATGGTTAAAGCATCTGCCCCCCAGAAAGATATCTCGCTGATCGATCAGAGCGAGTGGGAAAGTATCGAAACAAGGA
>WFSU01000165.1 GCA_015485845.1 Nitratifractor sp.
CCGTTTTTGACCATCATCGGGATGGTGATCGAGCCGGTGGAGACGGTGTTGGCAACCGCCGAGCCGGAGATCGTCCCCATCAGTGCCGAGGAGAAGACCGCCACATGCCCGGCACCACCCCGGAAGCGGGACGTGAGTACTTTGGAGAGATCGACGATGAAATCTCCCGCACCCGACTTCATCAAAAAAGCGGCAAAGAGCATGAACATGAAGACATACGAGGCTGAGATATTGGCGATGAAGCCAAACAGCCCCTCTCCGGTGTAAAAAGCACGGTAGAGGAATCGCTCGACGGTCATCCCGGCGAAGGCAAAGACGCCGGTCATATAGCGTCCGAGGAAGAGGACGTAACCGATGGCGAGCAGCATCAGGATTGGGATGATCCAGCCGGTCGTACGTCGGACGACCTCAAGGGCGAGGAGGATGGTGGCGCCGGCGACGACGAGGTTGAGCGGGTGCATGACGATGCTGCCACTGCTGGTGTAAATGGATTCCTCGGTAGCCATGATGAAGAAGAAGGGTACCAGCGCCAGTACGGCAAGCAACAGGTCATACCACGGGATGATGTCCGGATCACTCCCCTTCCGGGCTCGGTAGAGAAGGAAGCCAAGTGAAGCGAGGAAGGAGAAGTGGGCGGCATTGAACCACAAATCACTGATGCCGCCCCGGAGGTTGATGTAAAAATGAAACAGCGCGATCAACGCCGCATAGACGGTGATCACGCCGACGAGAGAACTTCGGCGCATGATGAGCGATTTATTTGGCGATCAAGCGATCGGGGATTTTGATCCCTTTTTCGCGGTAAAACTTGGCCGCACCCGGATGCAACGGCATGGGCAGTCCGGCAATGGCTTTCTCCAGTGCCATGGCTTTGGTAGCCTTATGGACGGTGTTGAGGAACGGGAGGTTCTCGTACATGGTTTTGGTCAGGAGGTAGACCGTCTCATCGGGGGTGTTCTTGGTGACGACCAGCAGGTTAGGCTGGGCGATGGTGTTGACGTCTTTGCTCAGACCGGGGTACGATCCTTTGGGGATGATGTATCGGTTCCAGACCGGGAAAGCTTTCTGAATTTGCTTGACTTGATCGTCGGTGAATTCGAGGATAGAGATTTTGTCGCCGCCGATGTTGGCAAAGGCTTGTGTGACGGCACTGGCCGGGACACCGGCGGGGATATTCATCCCTTCGACTTTACGATCTTGCAGCGCTTTGGCACTGGGCCCGTATCCCATGTATTGCTGGTTCATTTTGGTGGGGTCGAGTCCAAGGGCACCCATGATAGTTTCCCCTGAGACGCGGGTGCCGGAGTTGCGCTTGCCGATGCTGAAGGGTTTGCCGTAGAGGTTTTTCAGATCCATGATGTTGCCGGTTTTGGCATAATCGTTGTAGACGACAAATTGCTCAACATTCTGCCAGAGCATACTGACCGATCGGAGGTTCTTGCGCGGTTTCCCTTCGTACTTGCCGACCCCCTGCCAGGCCATGGAGCCAAACAGCCCCTGGAGGATCGCGAAGTCCACTTCACCTTTGTCGATCATGTCGACGTTTTCGCCGCTGCCCGCACTCGTGACAGCTGAGAAGGTCATGTGGTATTTTTTGGCCAGTTTGAGACTGGCGATCGTGGCGATTCCCACTCCGACCGGGTAGTAGGTTCCCCCGGTGCTGGCGGTGGCGATGATGTATTTCTGCTCTTTCTTACCGGCCCAGGCACCGGTGACCATCCCGGCTGCGACCAGTGAGGCGAGGGTGAGTTTGCTGAGGAAATGACGACGTTTCATGGTGTTCTCCTTTTGAAATGTTCCGTGTCATGATGTTGGCATCGTAGACGGAAGTTATGAACACCTGATTATATATTAAGTTGTGTTAATGTTGCATTAAAGTTGTTTCCTACTCGATGATGTATCCTTTCCCCTTGTACGACTGGACGAAATCATCATCTCCAAGCTTGTCCTTGAGGCGTTTCATGATGGCGCGGAAGGTGGAGTCGGGTTTGTCCGTGGTACCCCAGAGCTCCTGTTTGAATTGATCCATGTTGACGATCTTGCCCCGCAGGCGGATGAGGAGATCGAGCAGGTGAGTCTCCTGCTGAGTGAGTTTGACGAGGACACCGTCGCGGTAGAGGAGTTTCTCTTCGAGGTTGTATTGGTAGTGCTCATCGATCTGGCTGTTTTTGACTTTGGCTTCGAGCACCTCTTCTTTGGCTTTGCGGAGCATCTCCATGACGTTGTCGACGTTGAGGGGCTTGAGGAAATATCCCAGTACTTTCAG
>WFSU01000166.1 GCA_015485845.1 Nitratifractor sp.
CAGTCCAACGAAACGCGAAGCGTATCCTGTGGGACTGAAGTCCCAGCCCCTTTGATAATAGCGTTGCCTCGCAACGCATACCGAAACTATTCACTATTCACTATTCACTATTCACTCCCTCCGAAGGAGGGAACTCATGCTTGACATCCGCCACCTCACCAAACGTTTCGGCGGCCTGACGGCAGTGGACGATCTGAGCTTTCACGTCACCAAGGGTACGGTCCATGCCCTCATCGGCCCCAACGGCGCAGGCAAAACCACGCTGGTCAATATGATCACCGGCGTCTATCGGGTCGATGAAGGGTCGGTCTGGCTCGACGGCGGAGACATCACAAACATTGCCACCGATCAGCTCGTCTATCGGGGGGTGTGCCGCACCTTTCAGCACCTTGAGGTGTGTCAGAATATGACCGTACTCGAAAACGTCTTGCTCGGCTTTGACCGTTACATGTCCAAGGGGTTGTTTCCTACCGCATTCCGCATCCGCCGGATCCGGGAAGATGAGCAGCGCTACACTGAGCGCGCCCTGCACCTGCTCAACCTCATCGGGATCGCAGACCATGCCCACACGCTCGCAGGCAACCTCTCCTATGGGATATTGAAAAAACTTGAAATCATCCGTGCTTTGGCCACCAGTCCCGAACTCATCCTCCTCGACGAGCCCGTCGCCGGGCTCAACCCCTCCGAGACGGCCGAGGTGGCCGAGCTCATCCGTACCGTCGTCGCCGACGATGTGACGGTGATCCTCGTCGAACACGACATGAAGATGGTGATGGAGCTCTCCGACCACATCACGGTGATGAATTTCGGACAGAAACTGGCTGAGGGGAGTCCCGAAACGATCCGAAGCCACCCCGCCGTCATCGAAGCCTATCTCGGGACAGGAGCGTGACATGAGCCTCTTGACTACACAGAATCTTAGTGTTATGTACGGCAAGATCCGTGCCCTTGAAGGGATCAATCTCACCGTCGAGCCCGGACAAATCGTCGCCCTGGTCGGTGCCAACGGAGCGGGAAAGACTACGCTCCTCAAAACCCTCAGCGGTCTCCTCACTCCCGTCTCCGGTACGATCCATTTCGAGGGAAAAGAGATCACCACCGCATCTGCGGACACACGGGTCAGAAGCGGAATCGCCCAGGTACCTGAGGGACGCGGTCTCTTCGGCATCCTCAGCGTCGAAGACAATCTGCTGCTAGGAGCCTACACCCGAAACGATCACGAGATCCATAATGATTTGGAAAGTGTCTACACCCGCTTCCCTATCCTGCACGACAAGCGCCACGACTATGCCGGGACCCTCAGCGGCGGCCAGCAGCAGATGGTCGCTGTGGGTCGCGCCCTCATGAGCCGCCCCCGCCTCCTCCTGCTGGACGAGCCCAGCATGGGACTGGCTCCGATCATCGTCGAAGAGATCTTCGCCACCATCCGCGAGCTCAACAATGCCGGCACCACCATCTTCCTCGTCGAGCAAAACGCCCGCCTAGCACTCAAAAACTCCCACTATACCTACGTCCTCGAAAACGGAACCATCGTCAAAGAAGGAAAATCCAAAGACCTCCTCAACGATCCGGCGATCATTGAGGCATATCTGGGGGGATAATTTCTAATTCTTCACCTTCTCTCGATAAAACTCTTCTGCTTTGGGTTTTCCTTTCCCCTTATAATACTCCGCCAGCTCTTCGTTCCGGGTGTTCTCCCGTTGCTGCAGACGTTCCAGCAGCGCTGCGACCCTGCTGCGATAAGAAGATATGATGCCATGATCGGCGAGATAACGTTTCGCTTCGACCCGTGCCTGATCGGCGATCCGGTCATCATGCTCCCGATCGTACCGGTAAAAAAGGATTTTCAAATGGAGATAATCCACTTCATCCCGTTCTTTTCCTGACGGAAAATCCCGATGGTACTCATCGCAGTAAAATTGCGCGAGGAGAAACTCCCCTTTGTTGAAATGGCTTTTGATCAACGAGACGATCATCTTGGGAATTTTCGGCGAATGCTCATGCGTGTCGCGGAAAGCCACATAGTCGTCATCACTCAGCGACGACGATGCAATCGTAGCCGTCGAATTATTCTCCATCAATTCCGGTGCCGTCGGTGCACACCCGGTACTCCACAGAGCTGCCACTGCGACCACTACTCCCCGCCATATCATCGTGCTACGATCCATTCTGGTCGACGATCTGGGCAAAACCGGTTTCACGGGCAATCGTGATCTTCAGATCATCACTTCCATCTTTGAAGGAAAAAGTCATCGTGCAATCGCTTGCGATGGGAGCATTCCATGCAACACGGGTATCGGCGGTATAGAAACTCACATGAGGACGCCCGAGATGATCAAATCCCAGATGCTGAATATTGTTGCATCCTCCTCTGAAGGTAATAGTATCGATACCATACAGTTTGGTAATGAAAATATTGGGAGATTCATCGCTTTGTGGCTCGAGAGCCGTCGCCCCGTCGCCGCCTCGGTGATACATGTATTTCCCGCTGGACGGATCCAAGGCGGTCTCTAATTTATCAACATTGCCATCGCCATCCTTGCTCGAAGAGATGGTATAAAACCAGTATTTACTACTGTCATAACGTGAAAAACGGATGTGCCAGTATCGGCGCTGCCATTGGTTCCGGGGGCAAGAGCTGCCCTTCAATCCTGTCTTGTCATCCATCAGTGCCAGATGTTGCGTGTACCGGATCGCCGAGAGGAGATTGTCCCCCGCCTCCTGCCGCAGATCCCGCTCCATCCGGGGGAGAGCCACGGCCGCGAGAATGCCGAGTACTACGATCACCATTACCAGTTCGAGCATCGTAAAAGCTGATTTTTTCATATTTAAACCTTTGGTACCCCTGTCACTTGAGGCTGATTATAGCACATTTATGTTATAATAAAATCAGATTGATATTTTTAACAAGTGTATTGGAAGATTTACATGCATAAGCCAACCTATACTTCTTACGCCGGCTACAGTGGAGCGGTGACCTATATTGTGCTGGCTTTTCTGCTGGTGTATCTGCACGTATCCGGTTCACTCCCGGACGTCGGAGACCACATCATCTTTATAATGGCTGCTTTTGCTTTCGGCGTCATGCTACTCAGTGAATATTGGCAGACAAAACGCTTCAACACACGTCATCGCATCGTCCGTACGTATCAATCCCTCTCCCCGTCCACTCTCTACCTCATCCGCTCCGTTTTCTTCCGTTTTTTGGCGCTTTTTATCCCCTTTCTTCTTGCGTGGTTTATCATTGAGAATCATACCTATTTTACCGGAAACGATGATTTCGAGCCCACACGCCGCTTTTTTGATTATCTACTCTGGATCTTCATCGCGCTGGCACCGCCGTATCTTTTTTTGACCCTCAAATTTCGTGGGGATCGTCGATACGAGTTCAACGACTACGCCATCCTGACCCTCATCGGAGCCCGGTCGGTCTGGAACGTGGTCGTGCGCAGAAAACGAAACAAACGACTCTACCGAAACCGTCGGGTCAAAAAGGTTTTTCTGGTTTACCTCGTCAATTTTTTCTGGGTGACCCTCATGGCCCGTTTTTTTGTCGGAGAGTTCCACAACTTTTCTCAGAGTACCGGCAAGCTGATGCTCGGTAAAGGAGCCAATCTCCCATGGTTCGGGCAGGTACGCCTCTGGTACAATACGATTTTCCATCTGCTCTTCATCGTCGATGTGGGGATTGCTCTGATCGGTTATACCTTTGCCAGCCGCTGGCTCGACAACCGTACCCGCAGCGTCGACCGGACACCGCTGGGGTGGTTTGTCGCACTGGCCTGCTACCCCCCGTTCAACAGTTTCATCTCCGAAAATTTCGTCTACTATGACGGACTCGACACCCACGATATCTTCACCTCCGATATCGCCATTACGATCATCCTCGCCCTCCTGATCGTCCTCTACACTCTTTACGTCTGGGCGACGGTGGCACTGGGATTCAAATTCAGCAACCTCACCAACCGAGGCATCGTCTCCTCCGGTCCCTACCGCTACGTCCGTCATCCCGCCTACGCCGCCAAAAACATCGCCTGGCTGATCGATTACACCTATGTGTACACCAACATCTGGGCGACATTGGCCTTTTTCACCTGGAATGGGTTCTACATCATCCGTGCCCTGACCGAGGAGCGCCATCTCGGCCATGATCCGGCGTATCGTGCTTATGCAAAACAGGTCAAATACCGCTTTATTCCGGGGGTACTGTAGATGACAAATCGCTGTAGTTTTGACCCATTTGACAAAAACATGACTTTTTTGCGGTATCATTGGGCATGCGGGGTTCCATCCCCGAATTCGACCCTTTTGAAAAAATGGGGTTTAAATCTTGTTACGTAACATAAGGAGTAGATAATGAAACGGTTTGCAAGCATCTTCCTGGCAATAATGATTTCCTCCACCAACCTGTGGGCATGGGTTATAATAAATCCCGGTTCTTCCAGTTCGGGAGGAAGTGGCTCGGCAAGCTCCAGTTCGAGCAGCTCTTCGTCAAGCTCCAGTTCGGGCGGCTCATCGACCTCCAGTTCGAGCAGTTCCTCCAGTTCGAGCAGCTCCTCCAGCTCCAGTTCCTCCAGTTCGAGCAGCTCCTCCAGCTCCAGCTCCTCCAGTTCGAGCAGCTCCAGTTCGAGCAGCTCCTCCAGCTCCTCCAGCTCGAGCAGCTCCTCCAGTTCGAGCAGCTCCTCCAGTTCGAGCAGCTCCTCCAGTTCGAGCAGCTCCTCCAGCGGTGGGTCAGAAATCCCACCAATAGCGAATAATGTTTCTCGTAGCATTACTCAAGGCAACAGCCTAACTTGGAACCTGAACGGAACCGGAGGCATCACGCGTACCGATGGCGACGATATCGATGCTTTTCAAACACGAAACAGAGATCCTCATATCCAGTTTAATGGCAGCATCAGTTATCCGTTTTTGATGGGCGGTGGAAAAAAAGGACACATTAAGGTTCCTTCTTCAACCCCGGCCGGCACTTATACCATGGAATTCAGAGCACAGGACGATGATGGATGGTCTCATTGGAAAACCTTTACGATCGTCGTCCGCCCACAACATCCACCCATTGCAACTGATGTCTCTCGCAGTATAACCCAAGGTAACAGCCTGACCTGGAATCTGAATGGAACCGGAGGGATCACGCGCACCGATGGAGACAAAATTGATACTTTTCAAACACGAAACAGAGATCCTCATATCCAGTTCGATGGTAGCGTCAGTCATTGGAGGTATGGAAAATATGGGAGGATCACTGTAGGTTCTTCTGTTCCCGCCGGCACCTATACCATGGAGTTCAGAGCGAAGGATGATGATGGATGGTCAGCATGGAAGACGTTTTCGATCACGATAACCCCACAAACTCCTCCCACCACTAGCAATATCTTACTGCAATATCAAGTCAACAATAACCACTCCTACAACTTGATGAACAAAACAACACGTACCGACGGAGACCCCATTACCAAGTTCCGTTTGTCAGGCACAGTTCCAGCATTTGTCTCGCTCGGGGGAAGTCATAATAAATATTTGAGAGTCCGTCCCCATACCGGGGATCGTGGCGTTTACACTTTCAAATTCGAAGCCCAGGACAATGATGGCTGGTCCACCCCATCCACAATCACTTTGATCATCATCAACAAACCGCCTATCGTGGATATACCGGATTTTGTTTACCGTGCCGGTAATCCCGCACTCAATATCCAAATCTCCAACTACACAACACCAACCAACGGAGACCCCATCCTCAGCTACGCGTGGCTGGCGGGTGATCTCCCCGCCGGTCTCCACTGGAGCGGCGGACAGGCTTCTCCACCATCCAGCACCGTCTACGAAGATGCCGAAAACGGCAACACCGCCGGCTGGGATATCTACGACAACAACCCGAGTGGTGCCACCATCACCAATGTCTACGACAGCGTTAAAAAAAGTCGCGTCATACAGCTCTCCGGCTCTTATACCAACAACGGCTATCGACTGACCAGCCCCACATGGTACTGGAAAAACACCACCCAACACATCATCAGCTGGGACATGAAATACAGTGAAAACTATCATATTTATGTCATGGTACGCACGACGCATGGATTCCGTTATATTGACTATACACACAGTGACTCATTTGGAAGCGGTACTGCTACGAGCCGTAGCGTCCGACATGGACTGGGAAGTGGAACCAAAGATGGCCATTGGCATACCATTATCCGTGATCTCGAAGCCGACTTGCATGACTTTCAACCGGGGAATCATATCACACGTGTCGACGGTTTCCTGATCCGTGGTTCCGGTCGGATTGACAATGTCAAACTCATCTCCAATCCTCACCTGGCTGGGGCAGGAGCTTTCCAGGGCTCTCCCACTCAGGCAGGGGAGTATTACATCACGGCCGGAGCCAAGGATGCCGGAGGCATAGGATATGATACATTTAAGCTCAAGGTCATCATCCCCGAACCTCCCATCGCCAGCAATGTCAGTCGCAGCATACTACGAGGAAGTGGTCTTCTCTGGCAGTTGACCACAACTGGTGGGATCCGGCGTACGGATGGAGATAAGATTATTCAATTCGAAGATGCCAACAACACAAGTGGGTATATTCATTTTGATAAAACCATTAGTGATTCGGCAAACGGAAAATTAGGAAAAATCACCATCAACCCTTCAACTCCACCTGGCACTTACACTATGATGTTCCGAGCAAAAGACAGGGACGGTTGGTCTGATTGGAAAAGATTTTTGGTCAAAGTCAATCCAGGAACCCCACCCATAGCCGCAAATGTTTCCCGTAGCATCTTGCAGGGCAACAGCTTGACCCACAACTTAAACGGAACCAGAGGTATCACACGCACCGATGGCGATAACATTGACGCGTTTAACATAAGAAACAAAGACCCGCATATCAACTTTGATGGGAATGTCAGTGGGGTACTCGGAAAATCCGGAAGGATCACAGTAAGCGCTTCCGTTCCGGCCGGCACCTATTCTCTGCAATTTCGGGCGCATGACGTTGACGGATGGTCTGCATGGAAAACGTTTACAGTCGTTGTCAAGCCGATCAATCACACCAGCGACATCTGTTACAACAGGCCAAATTACCGTGTTTTTCCCATAGTGGGAACTCCCATGCGGAGGCTCTTCTGCCACGCCGATCGCGACTACGGAAACTTCCGGGGTGGGCCAGGATGCCAGCAGATCATCACCCTCAAAAACGCCGGTACTGAAAACCTCACTCAAGTGGAGATCTCCATCGATCAAGACCCAGCAGCGGACAACGACATCCCTATGTTTGACTGTTCCATCCATGGCGGAGGCACCTGCCAAAGCCCCAGCCACTATACCTGGGGTTCACATGATTTCCATGATGGGATTAAATTCGTTATGCCAAACTTCGCGCCGGATGCCAATGAGACTATTGATATCCGAACCTCACCCTCAATAGCTCTTGATCCCCCGCCAAACCGTGCCATGATGGACGGTACCAATCTGTATGTCAAATACCGCGACAGCAGCAACACCCTCCACATCTCCAGAGTCCCTTTCTGTGCCGACGGAGCCGACTACGCGATGGATGTCGACAGCAATTTCAGCCTCATCTATGGGGGTCCAGGTACAGCCGTGCTCGGGGACATGGCCACAACCGGCGATTCGATCCTTTATGCCGTCGAGAACAATAACACCCAGGACAACGACCATTACAACGGCACGCTCAGTAATGCCAATACCAGCTATATCCTCACCGATGCTGCCTTTGTCAACGCAGCCGACGGCAACAAAAGCAATGCCTCAACCGCCAAACTCAACCTCCCCTCCTATGTCAAAGCCGAACACATCAAGTGGGCTGGTCTCTTCTGGCAAGGGTATGTCCACGAGCCTCATGCCGCCGGGAAAACTCTTGCTCAAATCAAAGCCAACCTCGACACTCGCCAATGGAACACCGTCAAGATCAAGAACCCCGATGGCACTTACGCAAATGTCACTGCCGATTCTTCCATCAAAGATGTCAACAACTCTACCTATCATCTGCTGATGGTAGATCACGACTCTTACCGCTTCTTCTACAGCAGCTACAAAAACATCACCAGTATTGTCAAGAGCCACTTTGACGACAACCTCAGCACCCACATGTTCACAGTGGGGGACATTCTCACCACTGCGGGTACGGATACCGCAGATTCCCTCTACGTCCCTCACGCCAACAACGGAAACGGAAAGTGGTTTCTCGATACCTTTGGTGGCGGTGGATCGGTCGGCTACTTCGGCGGCTGGTCGCTTGTGGTGGTCTACGACTTGATCGGCACCACAGAAGCAGCGAGCAGCAGCGAAGCCTACAAAAACGTCTCACTCTACAACGGCTACGATTTCTTCACGACCGGAGGTGATGGGAATGTTACGTTCGCTACAGACGTTGCTATTGCCGGATTCAAAACGCCAAAACATGGTACAGTCAACAGCAAGCTCCTCCTCTTCGGCGGCGGAGCCGACAAGACGATGAGTCCGGATATCCTCAAGATACAGAAGAAAAAAGATACATCCACTTTTGTCGATGTCTCGAATGGAAAAAACCCTGCTAACAATCAGTTCAACAGCACCTACACCGTCAATAACACCGAAATCAATCCCAACAAACCCAATCACCAGGGAATGGATCTCGATATCATTGACGTCAGCAGCCATATGGATCACGATCAAAGCACAACCAAACTCCGATTTGGGGTAGAAAAAATTCAAGTCGGCAGCAACCCGAGCGACGGCTATTGTGACCAAATCTTCCCGCAGGTACTGGGCTTCTCGACCGAGCTCTATGTCCCCGAAATTTGTTACGATTTCAACGTCCACAATGGCGCATACTATCGATTGCCCGTCGGAGATGATCGCAACTTCAGCACCCACAAGATCGGCAATGATCCATTGATATTTGGTATCATGATCAAGAGTGAAAATGCGGACTTCGACATGAAAAATACTACGGGTGGGATCAAATTCCATAATGCCCCAGCATTGACATTCGACGCCAGCTCCAGCCTCTACTCTCCCCCGAGCATCAACGCGTACCTCCCCGCCATCGATGCCGGCGGCGATTTTATTGCACTCGGTGAAGATGCCAACAGCAGCGGAGGAACCGTCGGCTCCAACGAAATCAACTATGCCAAATTCTACTATGGCTTCAATGACGGCAACCAAGTTACTGACAAATTCGATCTCGAAGTCCATACTTCGGTTCAGTTTACCGCCGGTCTCAGTCCGATCCCATTCGTCCTCTCGACGGATGGGAATTCCAGCAGCCCGACGCACATCGGTCGCTGTGACGTCAACCAAACGTACGATCCCGTCTACCTGTGGTTCAACATCGAACGCGCCGATGTCACCGACAGCACCCCCAATACCCCCCAAGACCGCTACCCCCTCTACACCCATGTGGCCGGTCGAGACTTTGGTGTCTCCATCGCCAGCTACAGTGGTCCCAACTTCCAGACACCCCATGCTTACAACAGCACCGTCGAACTGGAAATGATCAGCGCCGACTCCTTCGACAACGATCGAGATAACGGTTACGACAGCGTCTGTCAGGATCCTGGTGCCAATGCGATCTTCGGCGAGGGAAAACTCTGGGACTTTGGAACCACCAATCAAGATCGTATCACTGTTCCAAGTTTCAAAAACAACATGAGCCAGATCGATCAAACCGTCACCTCACGCAACGCTGCCTACCGCGTCTGGGTTTTGACCAACATCGATACCAACGGTACACGGCAAATCGTTGACTATCACGAGACGGACAAGACAAGATTTAAACATGTCTACGACACTCACTACAAGAACAAAGATGACAACACGACCCATTACTGTACAGCAAGTTGTGCCAGTGATGATGGGACAACGAAATGCTACGAATGCATCAAAAAATACTTCGCCACCCCCGTCTGCTCCCGGGACAACTTCGCCATCCGCCCCGAGGGATTCCGGATCGAAGTCAGCGATGCCAATGAGACAACCGACATCAACAGCTCGATTGTACCGATAGCACTCACAAACAACCAGGCACCTACCAGTGTTGCCCTCTCGGCCGGATACCGCTACCGCCTTGACGGTACTGCCAAAACTTTCAGGTATGCGCACACTTCAAAAGGCTACACCAACATCATTTCCATCGACAATAACGCAACCGGTAGGGGCTATGATGACCATGCCCTGCTGGCCTTTGACTCCACCAGCTCCGGCACCGGTTGTGCCGACACGAATGACCACGATCAGGCGATCACTTTTGCCAACAGCACGACCACCGACACCCCTTCGAACATCGATAACAACAACACAGGGAAGTACAATTACTACGTCACCGATGTCAACTGGACCAACGTTGACCGTGCCAGCTATCCCCACAAGACGGTGTTTGACCCCACCTGCAAAAACAGTACCAACCCCAATTGCAACGACTGTGTTCTCGGCAGTAAGGTGGCACCTGCCAGCGGCAAGGTTGGCTGTCTGACCAGTTCTGACAGCAGCAATTCCAATTACAACCTGATTCCCTTGAAGTTTGAGCCGTACAAATTTGATGTCACAGCGAGGCCGGAACTCCAGGGTGAAGGAAATTTCACCGAAAACAACGTCACGACTTCCTACCTGTTCATGAACGATTTCCGTCACAACTACTTCAACGACCCAAGTGCCCAATCCATCGAAATGTCGGTGCTCTACAACGGCGATGTCGTCGCCAGAGGAAAAGACGGAGGCCTCCTGACCAACTTCACCGAAAACTGCTCCGCCTCGAATGTCGAGCTCTACCTCGATATCAACGACTCGAATACCACGAGCAATTACACGCTGCAAACCTATTTGCAAATTGATGACGCTACCCATCCATATGTCGACACACAGGATCTCAACGTCACAGATCACAACAACAGCGACCACAGTACCGATTTCGTCGATGCAAACGATACTGTCAACCCCGCCAATGCTATTATCCTTCCCAAAAGCGCCTTCCATGATAGCGGCACCCCGGACACCCATATCACCGGTGCGGCAACGATCGTCCTCAATACCACCGTCCGCAAACAGTATCGCGATACCACTCAGGGTATCAACCCCATCGTCATGATGTACAAAAAGCTTACTGCCAAAGACCCGAATGCTGCCTCTCAGGCTGACATGGCGACACATACCCCGGAAGGGAATAACACCACCCCACTCGGTGTCACCTACCTCTACGGCAAAGTCACTCCGGGCAAGCTCAACTACATGAATGTCACCGACGACACCAGACGCACCGCTCTCTACGTCGATGTCTACTGCGACAGAAGCAGTCCGGAATATGGCAAAGCATACCTCTCGACCCCAACTTGGGGGGCTGATGAGGATAAGTTGAACTGGCACCTCTCCCGTGTATTTGACGCGACGCAGATCGGCACAATCGATCTGAATGCTTCGACATTCGGAACAAACAGTGCCACTCCTTACACCATCGCCGTGCCCAGCGGTACCAGTGGCAACCCAGCGACGGACGTCTCAATCGACAGTCCCAATGCCGGGATGCAACAAGACATCAATGTTACCGTCGGAGGCGCCACGCGCCCCTGTGTCGTCAAAGTCGCCTACACACCCAAACCCTGGCTGGTCTACGATCCGGCCAAAAATTATTACCGCGTCCACTACATCGGCGGCGGCACCTGGAACGGTGTCGGCGGCACCGGAAAAGTGATCCACACCCGATCCGGTCGGACACCGGTACCAAGGATGAACTGGTGAGACATTTCGCAAGCCATCGCCCCGCGATCGCCATGATCGAGCTGATCTTCGCGATCGTCATCATGGGGATCGCCCTCCTCTCGGCACCCATGCTCGTCTCCACTGCATCGAGCAGCTCACGAGTCTCTTTCCAGCAGGAGTCGATCGCCATGCTTGCTTCCCACACCAATGCCCTCCTCTCCTATGCCTGGGATGAGCAAGACACCGAGTCGGTCAACAACGACTCCATCCTCGACACCAACAGCACTGTCGCGGCCTTCAATGATCGCAACATCAGTTCCCCATTCCTTGGCAGGCTGCGCTTTCTCCCCCCTGGAGGGAGTGCTCTCGATGCAACTCCGTCCGCAAGTTTCGGATCCGGCGTAGAAGAAAATGCCACCCTCTCGGATGATGTCGACGACTTTGACGGGAGAAATGAAGCTCTCAGTGAAGTGACAAGTGTCGGACAAGTCCTCGATGGTGATTTTCTCGACCAGAACATCACTGTCACTACCCAAGTTCAGTATGCAGACGACAGACCCTCGAGTATGTCTGCCTGCCGGGGATCAGGATGCAGGTATAGTCGACCGTTTTCCCTCGCTACGGCGGCAACCCGCAATGTCAAAATCATCACCACCAATCTGACCTCCAGCAATGATCCTGACAAAAGCATTACGATGCAAGCTTTCATGTGCAACATCGGGACGGCTCAGCCCATACGGAGGGAGGGGATATGAAACAGTTTGCATCACGGCGGTCGGCTTTTACTCTCCTCGAAGTTGTCTTTGCCATCGTCATCCTCGGGATCGTCGCCTCGATCAGCTCCAGCATCATCGTCCAGGTGTACTCCGCTTATCTCCAGCAGCGCACCGTCCACAATGCCAGCCTCAAAACCGAACTCGCCATCAGCCAGATCGCCAACCGTCTCCTCTACCGCATCGACCGCAGCGTCGTCGCCCGCAAACCTGGACAGTATGGCAACACATACGGTACCGATCTCTACCCACTCCGGGAAGTCCCCGATGGCAACGCTTCCAATGATTATAACATCCTCGAGTGGATCGGTTACGACAACGATAGCTTCAGCATCAGCAACAGACCCGGCTGGAGCGGATACTGCAATATCAACACCAGCACTTACAATGTACTGGACACCCCCGGTTCTTATGGTACAGCTTTAACCACGCTCCAGACATACTACGGTGCTGCCAGCGGCGCCATCGTCTTCTCCGGCTGGCCGGACTACCGTACAGATGCCGGAGCTGCTGGAGGCACCTATACGGCCAGTTGCATGTTTGATAGAAGTGGCAACGGCTGCATCTTCCCCGTCACCAACCTCGGAGGAGGCTCCGCAACCTTCACAGGAGGCGATCGACAGTCCGGACGCATGATCTATACTGAGTTGTACAAGTACGCCCTCTCTGCCTTCGCCATCGTACCGTGGAATGAACACTTCTTGACGGGCAACAGCGGCGTCAAAGTCTGGGACGTAAATCTCACCTATGGGTATCAACCCTGGGAGGGGGATTCTTATGATGATGGACAATCCTCTCTGCTAATCCGCAACGTCAGCGTCTTCCGCTTCATTAAAGAGACCAACAATGTCCGCGTCAAACTCTGCGTAGTCGAAAAAGTCGGTAACGGTACCAACGACCACTACTCCATCTGCAAGGAAAAGGCGGTGATCCGATGACACAATCCCCCAAAGCCCATACTATGCGCCCGGCATTTTCGATGATCACAGCAATCTTCGTGATCATGATCATGGCCAGCGTCGGTGCCTTCGTGATGAATCTCTCCGGCAAAATGGTGCAGGAGACCACCACGCAGTACCGGCGGGAACAAGCCATCCTCTACGCCAAAAGCTACACCGAATACGCCATCCTCCTCGCCACAGCCCAAACCTGCACCCGCAACCTCAAAGCCGACATCGGTGGCAGCGGAAATGAAGTAAAAGCCGGGCAGGGATACCATGTCGATGTTTACATCAATTACCTCGGCAACACTTCCCCTTCCAGCTGTACCAATCTGGTCGGCACCACCGCAATCAGTAACCCCGAGACAGTCATCTTTATCGACACATACGTCCACTACCGCGATCCAGAAAGTCCAGCTGCGGTCGCCGGGAAGCCCTGGAGCGCGGATCCGGGTTTTGTCTTCCATCGCCGTACCATTCAGCGCCTCTGATGAGGGGCTGTTTACCCTCCATTCACCCTTTTTTTGCTATAATTTAATATACCAATAAAAAGGATACATTATGAATCGCAGCATTACAGGAAGACATTTCGAACTGACTGAGCCGATCAAAAACTACATCGAAGCCGCCTTGGATGGCTTTGAGAAATACAACCTCGACATCATTTCGGCCAACGTCGTCATCTCCGGTGACATGAAAAACGGCAAAAAAGGCTTCAGCACCGAGTTTGTCGTCAACCTCAAAGACAAAAACACCGTCGTCATCACCCAGAAAGACAAAGACGTCTACGCTGCTATCGACCTCGCTGCCGAACGGATCAAGAAAAGCCTCCGCCGCTACGCCGACAAGATCAAAAACGGCCGGATCACCAGCCTCAAAGAGCTCGGAAGCGAAGCCGAAGCCGTCCTCGAGCAACTCGACTACTCCGAAGAAACCGAACCCGAGATCGTCCCGATGGATCTGGAGCTCCATAAGCCGATGGATTTCGACGAAGCCATCGAAGCTCTCAAAGCCAACACTCACCAGCAATTCATCGTCTTCAACGACAACGAAGGCAACATGCGCGTAATGTATAAGCGTGCTGATGGGAAGTTTGGGCTGTATTAATCACCATTCATATACCAACCAATACAGGGGCTGGGACTTCAGTCCCACCAAACGCGACTGAAGTCGCGTCCCCAAAGCAGGTGTTGCATACCACCTACGCTTCCATTTAATGGTCGGCTGAAGCCAACCCTACATGAATCCATAATTTCTAATTTCTAACCTCTAATTTCTAATTTCCCCACTCTCTCCTTCGCATACCCCACGACCTCCTCATCCTCCCCCATATCCAGCCACCGGAACTTCTGTCCACTCTGGATCGTCCCGTCGAGGATATCACCGCTGTCGCGGAATTTCAAGTCAAGTTTGGCAATCTCGAATCCGTTGGTAGTGATAGCAAACTTCTGAAGGCGTTCGTTGGTAGGGGTATTGGAAAAAAGGTAACACCAGCTCTCCAGTCCATTGCGCCCGACACGCCCCCGAAGCTGATGGAGCGTCGCCAATCCGAGACGCTCGGCACCGACAATGACGATGAGGGTCAGGCGCGGCAGGGAGATCCCCACCTCCACGACGGTTGTGGCCAATAAAATATTTCCCTCATCTCGGAAGCGCAACAGCACCTCCTCTTTGTCCTTGTCCTTGCCGTGCGTTACGTACACTCCATCAAATTTTTCTTCCCAGTAACCTCTTGCCTCATCGAGCGACTGGTACGGGACTTCGCTGCTCTCTTCGACGAGAGGATAGACGATGAGGACTTGATGATCCTGCGCGACCTCTTGCTGGATGTGCTCAAGGAGGCCGGGAAACCCTGGCCGCCCGATCGTCCGGGTCGTTACCGTCCGATCAAACGGCGTGGTGGTGATCAAACTCACATCCACCAGCTCCGACTCCATCATCGCCTGCGTTCGGGGGATGGGTGTGGCCGAAAACTGGAGATAGTGAGGCTTGCGCTCCCCATCAGGGGTCTGGTGATTTGTGATGCGTCGCCCCGATGCATCATGAATCACCTGACCCCCTTGACTGTGACCCCCTTGACTGCTAACCAGCGCCTCCAGCATCTGCCGCTGCTGCGTCCCGAAGCGGTGCTGCTCATCCACCATTACCAACGGTGCAACCGGCAGATCCTCGAGGTAAAGTAGCGCATGGGTACCGATGATGAAATCCGCTTCCCGGTAGCTCTCATCGGTATGCCCCTGCATCACAAGGGCGATGCGTACCGAATCAGGCAGATGCTTCTGTGCCTCTTCATAGAGCTGGAGTGCCAACAGGGAAGTGGGTGCCATGAGAATGCTCCGGTGAGGCAGCGCCATCATCGCCGCCGCGAGGATCACCATGGTCTTGCCCGAACCGACATCCCCCACGACCATCCGTTTGGCTGCCCGATCGCTACGCGAAAGATCCTTTTGAATCGCGGCAATAGTCTCTTCCTGCTCTACTGTCAGGGAAAAGGGCAATCCTGAGACAAACGGTGTGATCTCCCCCGTCAGCGCCTCCATGGCCGGGTAGTCGTGCCGCTTGCCGCGCAGCTTACGCAAATGATTATACGCTTCGATGAATTTAAGTGTCTCGATGTGCTCAGGCTTGAGTGCCCCTTCGTGGTAGATCTCTTCGAGACTCTTAGGGAAATGAAGATGCATCAACGTCGCCACTTCGCGGGAGTCCAACCCCTCATCAAAAAGATTTTTCTCCGTGATAAAGGTGCGGATCAGATCGCGGATCTCAGTCGCTTTGAGGGAAGTTTTGTACTTGGGAGTAATCGCGCCGACCTCTTTGATCGCTCGAGGCTGCGGGATTTGGAGATACCCCCGGTACTCTTCAAGTCGTCCCTGGATGGTGTGATGTGATCCCACTTTGAACGTGTCGTAGTGGTACGGCGTAGCACGGAAAAAGGTCGAAGAGACCCGCTTGCCAAACTGCGGGAGGACAAACGTCACCCGCAGTTTGCCCCCGAACATCCCCATCTTCTCCACCGTCGCCTCCACCGTCACTGTTTTGCCCAGTTCAAGTGCATGCGAGAGAGTGGTATCGTTGTACGAGGTTGGCACAATCAATGCCAAGTCAAGCAACGTATGGATCTTAAGTTTTTTGAACAGTTGTTTCGCTTCGTCGGTTTGCATGGGGTATTATAGCGAAGGATGAGCATGGAATCGGAAAATATGTCAGATTGTCATACTTTTACAAAAGCAACGCCCACCAAAACTTCTAATTTCTAACCTCTAATTTCTAATTCTCCCGCGTTACCACATAAAAACTCAGCTTCTCGATCTCCCCATGCTCCCGGATAAACGCGTTGATTTCTTCGAGGCTTACCCCTTCGATCTGTTCCAACTCGCGGGCACTTTCTCCGAGAGGTTTGTGGGCGTAATATTCATCAAACGCTCGCCCCAGCCGCTGCGAGAGGGTCTCGGTACGCAAAGGCTCGCTGCCAAGCAGGAAGGCTTTGGCCCCTTCGAGTTCTTTGGCGGTGATGCCGTTTTGGACAAATTCGGAGACCACTTCGCCGATTACGCGGATGGCTTCCTCTTCGCTCTCAAATTTTGTCTGAACGTGTCCGGTGAAGTAGCTCACCGAACGTTTGAGCGCGAAGCGGCCGTATGCGGAGTACGCCAGGCCACGTTTGACCCGGACTTCTTCCATAAGGCGGCTTCCGAAACCGCTGCTGCCGAGGACAAATGCTGCGATTTTTTCCAGATGGGTCTCGTCTCCATCGTATGCCACATCCAGCGGCGCTCCAAAATAGATATACGCCTGCTCTGTCTGGGTAAACTCCCGCTCGATCCGGGGGATATCGGTCGCGGTGAAATGACCGATGGGGACGACGGACGTTTGCTTGAGCGGTGTGAGCGCCTGCTGGAGATAGGTTTGTGCCTCTTCCCGGCTCAGATCCCCGCCGAGGACGATGGTGAGGTTGTTTAATCCAACATGAGTACGAATCTGATACACCAAATCCTCCGGATCCATCCTCCGAACACTCTCAAGCGTCCCGTCGATCGGTTCAGACAGCCCGGTACCCTCGAAGAGTACTCGTGAAAGCCCGACCGACGCGAGATAATCGTAGTCACTCTGTTTCTGGGTAAGTTTCCCAAGCGTGCTCGTCTGCACGGTTTCAAATGCTTCGGGAGAGTAGTTGGGATCGGCGAGCAACTCAGCCAACATTCCCGCTCCATACCCGAAGTTCTCCTTGAGCGCACTCAGCTCGATCACCATCGTCTCCCGCCCTGCATGGGCACTCAAACTCACCGCCCGAGACTCCAGACGCTCGGCAAACGCCGTCGATCCGGCCTTGCGTGATCCTTCCCCCAGCAGCCGCGCTGTCATCCGCGCCTGCCCGGGATTGAGATCACTCAATGCCCCGCTATCCTCAAACACCAACTGCATAGAGACAATCGGCAGATACCGCTCCTCCTCGAAAATAATGGGGATCTCGACACCGTGGAGGTGAAAGGTGGTTTGGATGGCTGGCATGGTTGTTCCTTTTTTTGTAGTGTTAAGTGTTACGTGTTACGCGTTACGTGTTACGTGTTGCACGAGTCGATGTAATGCACTTCGTATAACAGCTCTCTCTGGAAGTGGAGACTTCAGTCCCACTCCGACGATCAAGGTGCATGGCACCTTTCTGGTGGGGCTGAAGCCGCCACTTCATATTACATTGTTCTGCGTAACACTTAACGCTTAACGCTTAACACGTAGCACGTAACACTTAACACAAATTTTCTAATAATATCTCTCCAAAATCTCATAAGCTGTATTGCGCTTAGCCGGCTTCTCTCCGATATCAGCGATGAGGCGAATCATCTCATCTTGATTCATTTGATTGTGGGCTCCGGCGGCAGAGACGACGTTTTCTTCCATCATGGTTGAGCCCAGATCATTGGCTCCCCAGCGCAGTGCCATTTGGCCGATGTAGCTGCCTTGGGTGACCCAGGAGCTCTGGATGTTGGGGACATTATCGAGAAACAATCGTGCCACGGCAACCAAGCGGAGATAGTAGTTGGCGCTGGTCTTGGTCAGGGTGGGGAGTTGGCGTTTGAGCTCAGTGTTGTCGCTCTGGTAACTCCACATGATAAACGCCCGGAACCCGCCCGTCTCATCCTGCAAGCGGCGGATGTAGTCGAAGTGTTCTACGATCTCACGGGTGGTCTCGACGGTACCGTACATCATCGTGGCGGTTGATTTCATCCCGATTTTGTGCGCCTCTCGGTGGACTTCCAGCCATGTAGCAACATCCAGCTTATTGGGGGCGATGATATCCCGCACCCGGTCGCTGAGGATCTCGGCTCCGGCTCCCGGGATCGAGCTAAGCCCTTTGGCCTGGAGTCGCTCCAGCACTTCACGGATGCTCAAATGCGAACGGCGGGCAATATAATCGATCTCGATAGCCGAGAAGCCGTGAATGGTGATCCCGGGGTACTTTTGGTGGATATGTTCGACCAAATCTTCATACCACTCGATCTCCAGCTTGGGATGCACCCCTCCCTGGAAGAGGATCTGCGTCCCACCGATGGCAACGAGTTCATCGATCTTGGCATCGATCTCCTCGAAGCTCAGTACGTAAGCGTCTTCTTTTTTCTCATGGGTATAAAAGGCACAAAACTTACAATCAACCCAACAGATATTGGTGTAGTTGATGTTGCGATCCACCACAAACGTCGTGACCCCTTTGGGGTGGAGCTCCTGCTTGCGCGCGTACGCCATGCGGCCGAGTTCTTTGAGGTCAGCATGTTCAATGAGGTCGACAGCCTCGTCAATGATCATGCGGTTATTTGCCAACAGCATCCAAAACCCCATTAATAAATTGCGGCGATCGGTCGTCGGCAAGCTCTTTGGCCAGCTCAACCGCTTCGTTGATGATGATCGGACGGTCGGTGCCGGCGATGAGGATCTCGTAGGTACCCAGACGCAGGATCGCCTTTTCGACTTTGCCGATCCCGTCCAGGTCCCACTCTTTGAGGTGTTTGGCTATTTCGGTATCGATCTGCTCGAGGTGCTCGAGGGTGCCCTTGAAGAGCCCTTGGGAAAATTCCCGTTGTTTGTTGCGGATCTTCCCCTCTTCGAGGATGTCGTCACTGAATTGTGCGATGTTGGCATTGCCCAAATCGTAGGCATAGAGCAGGCCAATGACAGCGGTGCGAGCCTGGTGGCGTGTGGCCATATCTCAAAGCTCCCCATACAGGTTGATCATCTCGATCAATCCTGTCATCGCTTCCGCCCCTTTGTTCCCCGCTTTTGTCCCGGCACGCTCGATGGCCTGCTCGATGCTGTCAACTGTGAGGACGCCGAAAGAAGCAGGCTTGCCATGTTTGAGTGTGACGTTAGCTACTCCTTTGGTCGCTTCCGCTGAGACATAGTCAAAGTGTGGTGTCGCCCCCCGGATCACGGCTCCGAGACAGCAGACGGCATCGTATTGACCGGATGCAAACGCCTTGTCCAGAGCAAAAGGGATCTCAAACGCCCCGGGAACGAGGATCAAGTCGAGATCCTCCGCTTGCCCACCATGGCGGGCATAGGCATCTTTGGCTCCCTCGACGAGACGGTCGGTGATAAAGTGGTTAAACCGTGCACTGATGATGGCAACTTTTTTAGAGCGATCGACGCTCAAATTTCCTTCGATGGTTTTCATTATTTCTCCTATTTTTTTATGGGTGTGGCGGTAACGGTTCGGACAATCTTGACTTTTTTGATGATCAATTTTATCGGATGGTTTTGGGCATCGAGTACCGCCGTGATGCTTCCTCTTCCACCGTCAAAGATCCCTTTGGCGATCCCCACCTGGATCAAAGCACCATCCGCCGGCCCGCCCCAGCGCTGAAGGCGTTTGGGATCGTTGGAGACGTAGACCGGCACTTTCCCGTGACTGTTATCGGCTCCGGCAACGATGATGGTGGTACGACGACCGGATGTAGCGGACTCGTTCCGGACGGCATTGTGCATTACCGTCAGGAAATCATCGTGGCCGAAATAATCCATCGTATCGGTCACATCCTCATTCGCTTTGCCCTTGATCCAGTCACGATAATGGCGGAGGATTTTGTGCCGACGGTAGTTGAAGGTGTATTCAGCCAGGGAGTGTTTGCCGTTCGCCCATTTTTCGACGGCAAAAAGATGGCTGTAGTACTTGCCGCAACGTACACTCCCTTTCGAGGTATACTTTTCGGTACGCTTGCCACGTACGAGATTGTAAATCCCTGTCGAGTGAACACGGATGGTGATCGTATAGCGACTGCCGCTCTCGGTGCTGCTCGCATCGGCCGTCGCAAACTCCCCCAGCAAGGAAGAGTGTACGCTGAAACGACCGCTCCCCTGGCATCCCGCGAAAAAAAACATTGACAGTAAAAGGATTGCGCGTATTATCATACAGAGAGTATAACATATTTTGGGTAGAATTCACTAAAATCTTATAGGAAAACCGATGAGTGATGCCAACACGACAACCCATGCTATCGACAAAGTCGTCCAAACCGGCACTCAGGTGATCGACGGGCTCAATATCGATCTCTACCACTCCATCCAGCCCTGGCTCAACAAACTCTACAGTGGCACATACAGTGAGTATTTTTCCCTGTCATTCTTCGGGATTCCTCTGGCCAATTTTCTTGCAGCTATTCTGGCGTTTCTGTTCTTCCTGCTCCTGCGCACGCTTTTCTCCTCGCTGATCGTTGCTTCCCTGTTGCACATCACCGCACGCACCAAAACGTCTCTTGATGACATGATCGTCCGCGAACTGCGCGAGCCATTGCGATTTTTCTTTATCATCCTCGGGTTACGGGTCTTTTTCCAACTCATCTTCCGCGAAACCCATTGGGTCAAAATGATCCTCGATGCCATGACTATCTATACGGTATTCTGGATCCTGTACGCCATCACACCTGCGATCAAAGCTTCCCTCTACCGCTACAGCCACACCAACGACCATCTCTCTTACGAATTGAGCAATTTCCTGATCCGCATTATCCGTATTCTCATCGTCATCCTCGGGCTGATGGCTATCCTGTACAATTTCGGGATCAACGTCACCGCCTTTTTCGCCTCACTCGGGATCGGGGGACTGGCGCTTGCTCTGGCGGCCAAGGACACGGCGGCCAACCTCTTCGGCTCCATCGCCCTCTTGGTCGATCGCTCCGTCAAAGTGGGTGAATGGATCAAGGTCGCCGGTGTCGAAGGGACGGTCGAGGATATCGGCATGCGCACCACCAAAATCCGAACCTTTGAGAAGTCCATCATCGCCATCCCCAATGCCATAGTCGCCTCCAGCCCCATCGAAAACTACTCCCGACGCGGCATCCGGCGGATCAAAATGTTTATCGGCCTCACCTACGATACCTCCCGCAAGACCATGGCAGCGATCGTCACCGATCTGCGTACCCTGCTCAATCACCACCCTGACATTGCGCAGGATCAGGCCAAACTCGTTAACTTCCGAGACTTCAACGCCAGCGATCTCGGGATTATGATTTATACCTTTGCTTCCAGTTCCGACTGGCAAACCTATCTCAATATCCGCGAGGATATCAATCTCAAGATTATGGAGATCGTCGAGCGGCACGGGGCGAGCTTCGCCTTCCCGTCTCAGAGCCTCTATGTCGAGAGTCTCCCCACCCCTACATCACAGGAGATCGCATGAAAAAAGTCGCCATCCTCGGCCGCCCCAATGTGGGCAAAAGCTCCCTTTTCAACCGCCTGGCACGCCAACGTGACGCTATCACCTCCGATATCAGCGGTACCACACGCGATGTGAAGAAGCGGATCGTTACCATCTCTGAAAACCGCGATTTCGAAGTGCTCGACACCGGCGGGATCGACTACACCAGTGATCTCTTTTCCAAAGTCGGCGACATGGCGATGCGTGCCGCAGAGGAAGCCGACGTGATCCTCTATATGGTCGATGGCAAGAGCCTCCCGGATGGGGAGGACAAGAAACTCTTTTACCGCCTGCAGGAGCTGGGCAAACCGATCGCACTGGTGGTCAACAAAATTGATAATGACAAAGAAGAACAGGGACGCTTCTGGGAATTTGTCGAATTTGGTGCTGAAAATATCTTCCCCATCTCCGTCAGCCACAACCGAAAAATGACACCCTTTTACCGCTGGCTCGAGCAGTATATCCCTGAGCGGGAAACCTTCATCGAACCGGAGAGCATTGAGGACGACGACTTTTCTCTCGAGCAGTTTCTTGAGCAGGAAGAAGCGCCCGAAGCAGAGAGCCGAGACATCCGTGTGGCGATCATCGGACGAGTCAATACGGGCAAAAGCTCTCTGCTCAACGCCCTCCTTGGCGAAGAGCGCTCCGTCGTCAGCGACGTAGCCGGCACCACCATTGACCCCATCGATGAAGCGATCACCTATGACGACTACCAAATCACCTTCGTCGATACCGCCGGCATCCGCCGCCGGGGCAAGATCGTAGGGATCGAAAAATACGCCCTCGGACGCACCGAAGCAATGCTCGAAAAAGCCGACATTGCTCTCGTGATGATCGACGCCAGTGTGGGAATTACGGAACTGGACGAACGAATCGCCGGTATCACCGAAAAATTTCGTCTCGGCACCATCATCGTCCTCAACAAATGGGACATCCGGGGAGACAAAACCTACGAAGAGGCGATCCAGGAGGTGCGCGACGAGCTCAAATTCCTCCATTTCGCCCCCATCATCACCCTCTCAGCCAAAACCGGCAAACGCGTCCCGCGCATCCTCGATGAGATCGTCGCCATCTACCGACGCTACAGCCAGCGCATCCCCACCAGCCGCCTCAACGAAGTACTCCAACGCGCCATGCGCCGCCACCACGTCCCCGGCCACAACGGCGCCGTGGTCAAGATCAAATTCGCCACCCAATACGAAACTCAACCCCCAAAAATCGCCCTCATCGTCAACAAACCCAACTTCCTCCACTTCAGCTACCAACGCTACCTCGCCAACGCTTTCCGCGAAGCATTCGATTTCGAGGGGGTACCGCTGGATATCGTAGCACGCAAACGGGGAGAGAGGGTAGCAGAAGAGTAGGAAACAAGGGGCTGGGACTTCAGTCCCACAAATGGAGCAACGCTCCATGTCATAATACAAATACGCTATCGCGTTTCGTTGGACTGAAGTCCAATCCCCAAAGAGAAGCCAAACAAAAGGGGCTGGGACTTCAGTCCCACTAAACGCGACTGAAGTCGCGTCCCCTTAGAAGCGCACCGGTTTCTTCCGATCTTTTTCCGAGAGTTTTGAGACTTGGAGCTCCCGAAACTTGCACTCTTTGAACCCGGTATCCCATCCTTCTTTGTATTGGGAACTGTTCTGATATTTTTCCCCATCTTTCTGCGCCATGGACGTCACCGATCCCGCATCGGCTCGTCCACTCTCACAGCCATCACCGTATCCCGTTGAATAATCCGAGCTTTTAGCATTTTGGATCATCACCTGCTCCCCCCTCGGGCCACAACCACTCAATGCCGATATTCCCACTATCCCTATAGTAATCCAGGCAAAAAAACGCATGGTGTATTTCCTTCTTTTTTAGGTATTATACCACAACCTCAATACCCCTTTCCCACCTTTTTCATCTCCCCTTTTTCACCTTTTGGATATAATCGCGGCACTTTAATCGTAAGGAATCACTACTATGGGATTAGGCATCGGACTCGTCGGACTCCCCAACGTCGGCAAATCAACCACCTTCAACGCACTCACCAAAGCGCAAAACGCTGAGAGTGCCAACTACCCCTTCTGCACCATCGAACCCAACAAAGCAGTCGTCCCCGTCCCCGATCCGCGCCTCGAAGCGCTGGCCGGGATCGTCAACCCCGAGCGGATCCAGTACTCCACCCTCGACTTTGTGGACATCGCCGGACTCGTCAAAGGAGCCAGTAAGGGCGAGGGACTGGGCAATAAATTTCTCTCCAACATCCGCGAAACCGAGGTGATCCTCCAGATCGTCCGCTGTTTTGAGGATGAAAACATCACCCACGTCGAAGGCTCCATCGATCCGGTACGCGATATCGAGATCATCGAGACCGAGTTGCTTCTGGCCGACATGGATGCCCTTGAGAAACGGATCTCCGCCCTCCAGAAAAAAGCCAAAGGGAACGACCGCGACGCCAAAGCCCAGCTTGCCGTGGCCGAAAAACTCCTCCCTCACCTTGAAGCTGAAAATCCCGTCAGCACCTTCCCCGAACAGGACGACGAGGGGTTCCGTCAGTTGGTGCGCGATCTGCGATTCCTCACCGCCAAGGAGATCATGTACGGCGCCAACGTCGATGAGGAGGGGCTCGAAGAGGACAACGCCTACGTCACCGCCCTCAAAGAGTACGCCGCCAAGCATGACCGCGAAGTGATCAAACTCTGCGCCAAAATCGAAGAAGAGATGGTGGAGTTCGACGACGAGGAAAAAACCGAAATGCTTGAGTCCCTCGGCGTCGAAGAGTCCGGTCTGGATCAGATCATCCGCAAAGGCTTTGACAAGCTCGGCCTCATGAGCTACTTCACCGCCGGAGTCAAAGAAGTCCGCGCCTGGACCATCCGCAAAGGCACCCCCGCCCCCAAAGCCGCCGCCGTCATCCACAATGACTTCGAAAAAGGGTTCATCCGCGCTGAGGTCATTAGTTACGATGATTTCGTCGAATACAGTGGAGAAGCCGGAGCCAAAGAAGCCGGCAAAATGCGCCTCGAAGGGAAAGAGTACATCGTCGAAGACGGGGATGTGATGCATTTTAGATTTAATGTCTAAGTCAAACGGAGTATAATCTTCTCAAGCGCGTAGGGTGTGCAATTGCACACCTTCCAACCATCCAACACTTCACAACACGAAACAAAAATAAATCGCACGCGATTTTTGGTGTGCTGTTGCACACCCTACGCGGGCAAATTAGAACAAAAAAGGTTTTGCCCATGAAACACACCCTCCTCCTCACCCTCACCGCCCTCCTCGCCCTCTCCGGATGCACCAAGACCGGCGAGAGTACCTTCATCCACAAAACCGTCAGCGACTACAATGTCACCGAAACCCTCGCTCGCTTCAGCAAGGCGCTCGCTCCCAAAAAGTACACCCCCGTCCACCAAATGGATCATACCCCACTGGCCACTCAGGAAAAGATGTACCTCAAGCCCACCCTGAGCGTCGATCTCAGCAATCCCCTCATCGACTCCAAGCTCCTCGACTGCAATCCGACTATGGCCGCCGACCTGCCTGTGCGTATCGGGGTGTATCGCGAGCTCAGTGGAAAAGTCACTCTGGTCTATACCAACCCCGAATACTGGACACTCAAGCACAACATGAAAAACGCCGACTGCCTCAAACTTGTCAAAATCATGGCCGCCGACCTCGACGAAGCCAGCGGTGCCATCGTCAAAAAAACCAAATAACATGACCACCAACGACATCCTCCACCGCATCCAGACCGCCCTGCACCTCTCCCCTGAGGAGATGATCACGATCTTTGCCCTCGAAGCGATGCCCATGGAGCCCGCGCATCTCAAAGCGATCACCGCCAAAGCCGAAAGCGAGGGGGCAGACGTCTGCACCTACGAAGAACTCGGCACCTTCCTCGACGCCCTCATCCACCACAAGCGTGGCACCGTCACCAACCCACCCCCACCCGACACCGAGATCGTCCTCGACAACAACCTCATCCTCAAAAAACTCCGCATCGCCCTCCAACTGCGTGACCCCGAAATTCTCATCATCTTTGGCTTGGCTGAGCG
>WFSU01000167.1 GCA_015485845.1 Nitratifractor sp.
CATCGAAGGGCTCGTTGCGCTCCACCTGCTGCGTGTTGGGGCCGTCGAGCTTGACGAGAAGCTGCTCAAAGTCGAATTTATCCGCCAGCTTGTTCTCGACCACTTTGAGCAGATCGGTCTGTCCGATGATCTCCTCGAGGCTGCGGTACCCTAGGGAAGCGAGGATCGAGCGGACATCCTCCGCCAGAAGTGTGAAGTAGTTCATCAGCCGCTCGACCGTCCCTTCGAAGTGATCCCGCAGCTTCTCTTCCTGCGTCGCGATCCCCACCGTACAGCGGTTGAGATGGCAGATGCGGAGGATCTTGCATCCGAGGATCGTCAGGGCTCCGGTACCGAACGCATAGCGCTCCGCACCGAAAATCGCCGCTTTGACCACATCCATTCCGGTCTTGAGCCCGCCGTCGGTTTCGAGGAGGACTTTGTCGCGGAGGTTGTTGGCCTTGAGGGCATTGTGGGCTTCGATGAGGCCGAGCTCCCAGGGGTTTCCGGCGTGCTTGATCGACGTCAGAGGGGCTGCCCCGGTACCGCCGTCGGCTCCGGAGATAATGATTTTGTCGGCGTAGCACTTGGCCACCCCGGCCGCGATCGTCCCCACTCCAGCGGTCGAGACGAGCTTGACCGCGATGCGGGCATCGGGGTTGATCTGCTTGAGGTCAAAGATCAACTGCGCCAGATCCTCGATTGAATAGATATCGTGGTGCGGCGGTGGTGAGATGAGGGTCACGCCAGGAATGGTGTGACGCAGGCGAGCCACGAGGCTGTTGACCTTGTGACCGGGGAGCTGCCCCCCTTCACCGGGCTTGGCACCCTGAGCGACCTTGATTTGCAATTCCTCGGCGGAACGCAAGTATCCGGGTGTGACACCAAAACGTCCCGAAGCAACCTGCTTGATCTTGGAGTTTTTGACGGTGCCGAAGCGGGCGGCATCTTCGCCCCCCTCACCGGAGTTGCTCATTCCGCCGAGGCGGTTCATCGCTTCGGCCATCGCTTCATGGGCTTCGGGGGAGATCGATCCGAGACTCATCGCAGCGGTGGAGAAGCGCTTCAATATCTCCTCGGCCGATTCGACCTCCTCGAGTGCAATCGGCTCACGCTCGTTTGTAAAGGTAAAGAAGTCACGGATAAACTTCATCCCGCGCCCTTCGAGCATCGTTTTGAGCTTGCCAAAATCTTCCGGCTTTCCGGTCTGGGAGAGTTGGTGGATCGCATGGACGGTTTTAGGGGCGAAGTCGTGGTATTCACTCCCTTGTGTGTATTTGTAGATTCCTCCGATGTGAAGGGGGAAGATGTGGTTTTTCATCCGGGCATCGTAGGCATCGGCATGGGCTTTGGCGACGCGGGCACCGATCTCTTTGTACCCCAGTCCTTTGAGGAGGGCGTGGGAGCCGTTGAAACATTCGGCAACCACTTCGTCACTCAGACCGATGACATCGTAGAGTTTGGAGTTGCGGTAGCTGGCGATGGTCGCAATCCCCATTTTGGACATGATCTTAAGCAGACCGGCATTCATCGATTTGCGCAGGCGCTTGAGGCAGACGGTGTTGTCGATATTCTTTTCACCCCGGCTGGCCACATCGACGGCTGTCGCATAGTAGAGATACGGGTAGATCGCTGCCGCACCGTAGGCGAGGAGTGTCGCCGCCTTGTGGGAGTCGTATACTTCCCCGGTGGCAGCCACGATGCTGGTGGCGTGACGCAGTTTGGCTTCAAGCAGTGCTTCGTTGACCCGTCCAACCGCCATGAGCATGGGGATCGTACGGAGGTGTTGGTTGACCCCGCGATCGTCAAGGAGGATGATGCGCACTCCGCCATCCCGGACATCGGTCAGTATCTCCTCGACGAGAGCGTCCAGGGCTTCTTTGAGCCCCTGTTCATACGTCACATCGTACCGTTTGGTGTGGTAGGTCGGATCGTATTTGGGGTCGTTGGGATTGCCAAACTCCTGCAGGACGTTGAATTTGTCAAATGAGAGGATCGGAGAGACAGTCTTGAGGCGCTTGGCGTGTTCGGCATCTTCGACAAGGATGTTGCGGATCTCACCAAAGCCGGTGTTGAGTGACATGACCGTCTTTTCACGAATCGGATCGATGGGTGGGTTGGTCACCTGGGCAAATTTCTGGCGGAAAAAGTCGGAGAAACTTCGCTGCTTGTCCGAAAATGCTGCCAAAGGGGTATCGTCCCCCATCGAGGCTGTGGTCTCTTTGCCCTCTTTGATGACCGGTTCGATCACTTGCTCAAGCACTTCGAGGGTGAAGTTGAAGTAGCGTTGTTTGGCCTGGAGATCTTCGGTCGTGAAGCGCTCCACTTCACTCACCGGTTTGTCGGCGTATTCCTGTAGGTAGACCATGTGCTCGTTGAGCCATTTCCCGTACGGTTCTTTGGTTTTGAGGTAGTCGTTGATGTCGTTGTCTTTGAGCACTTGACCGTACTTCATATCCAGTCCGATCATTTCACCCGACTGGAGGCGACCCCGCTCGACGATCTGATCTTCGTCGATGTCGAGTACACCGTACTCGCTCGAGATGAGCAGGCGGCGGTCACGGGTGATGATGTATTTGGCCGGACGCAAACCGTTACGATCCAACACAACACCGATATGTCGGCCGTCGGTCATACTCACGGCAGCCGGGCCGTCCCAGGCTTCAAACGTCGTACTGACGTATTCGTAGAAGGCACGGAGTTCGGCATCCATGTGAGGGGCATTTTGCCACGCTGCCGGGATGACCGAGCGGGCGATCCGGAAAAAATCCATCCCATTGACCCGGAGAAACTCGATGAAGTTATCGAGACTGGCACTGTCACTCATCCCCTCCTGCACGATCGGCAGCAGGCGTGCCAGCTCTTCGTCGCTAAAGACATCGCTTTTGATCGCTTCGCTTTTGGCGAGGGTATTGAAGCGGTTGGCAGTGACCGAGTTGATCTCCCCATTATGGGCGATCATCCGGAAGGGTTGGGCAAGCTTCCATTTCGGGAGGGTGTTGGTGGAGAAACGTTGGTGAAACAGGGCGAAACTGATCTCAAATTTTGGGTCGGCCATGTCGACATAAAACTCTTTGAGATGGGTGGGCATCACCAGCCCCTTGTACGAGATCACCTCGGAAGAGAACGAAGGGATATAAAAGTCTTCTTTGCCTCCGAGGGCTTTTTCGATCTCTTTGCGTGAAAGGTAGAGGAGTGCCTCGAAACGGCGGCGACCCATCAGAGAGTTGGGTGCGACAAACAGATGGTACATGTCGGGAAGGGTCTCGATCGCCTGCTCACCGAGCGCATCGGTATTGACCGGGACTGTTCGCGTGTGAAGCAGGTGTAGGTCGTTTTTCTCACACACTTCACGGAAGACGGTCAAGTCGTCTTCGTCTTTGCTGAAGAGCACCGCAACGGCGTATGTGGAGGGGAGATCAATCCCTTCGTTCGCCAGTTCCCGGCTGAAAAATTCACGTGGGATCGAGAGGAGCAATCCGCTCCCGTCCCCGGTCTTGCCATCGGCGGCAATCGCCCCGCGATGGATCATCCGTGAGAGGGAAGTGACAGCATCTTCGAGGTTTTGACGTGAGGGTTTATTGTCGATGGATGCGAGGAGTCCAAAGCCACAGTTGTCTTTGAATGAGGTAAAAAGATCTTGCATAAGCCAACCTTAATCGATATTTCAGTAGGGTTCCGAAAATCCCCAAAGTCCAAGATTGTACCCAAAAGGCGGTTAGAAACGGATGAAAAAGGTGAAAATATGAAAGGCTTCGTCCTCTCCTTAACCCGTGCCAAAAATGAGGATATGATCGCCACCGTCCTCTCCGAGCATCGAATGGAGCGCTACTACCGCTTTTACGGTGCCCGCCACTCGATCCTCCAGCTGGGCAACCTGATCGATTTTGAAGTGGAGGGGGAGGATGGCCGATTTCTACCGCGCCTGCGCAGTTTGCGCCACCACGGGTTCACCTGGCAATACGAACGCAACCGCCTGATGCTCTGGCATGACTTTATCAAACTCTTCGAACCCCACTTGCGCGATGCCGGAGAACTCGACCGCTTCTACTTCGACCTCCTCCTCACTGCCGCCCGGCACTGGGATCGACAAAACCCCAAACGGATCGTCGTCGAGAGCTACCACACCCTCCTCGCCCACGAAGGGCGCCTCCACCCCTCCGACCGCTGCTACATCTGCGAACAACCCCTCCGGGATACCGTCAGCCTCATGACCGCCTTCCACCCCGCACACCCCGAATGCATCTACGTCCCTTCCATCCCCCGACCGGTCATCGAAGATTTTTTTGAGAGCGGGAAGACGCTTTATATGGATGATGTGATGGTGGAGCAATTGTATGATGCGGTAAGGAAAGGGTTGTAAACCCCCTCAGCGTAACACGTAACACTTAGCACTTAACACGCGCTACCGCACCCCTACACAAAACTCGGTGCGTCGTTCGCAAACAGGATCAAATCCCCCGGTCGGGTCTGCTCAGCCAGCATCGTCTCCATCTGCGCTTTGGTCTCTAATTTAAGAAGTTTATCGGCATCAATGTATTTTTGGAAAAGAGCATAGTTCAAATCTCCGGAGACGATCACGAGGTCAAACACTTCGTTGGCGCGTTGGGCAATCTGCTCGTTGAGAGCATCGTCTACCTCGACGAGGCCGGGGGTGATGATCACTTTCCGTCCCGGCCAAGTGGCTGCGAGATCAAACGAGGCAAGCATCCCGTCAATATTGCCGTTGAAGCTGTCATCGAGGATCACCTTGCCTCCGGCATCGATCCGCTGGAGGCGGTGGGGGGTCGCTTCGAGGGTGGATAGTTGCTGCCGGATCATCGCCTCGTCGAGTCCGAGTGCCCGGGCGACGTGGATCGCGGCTGCGAGGTTCGTGGCGTTGAATGCGCCGAGGAGTGAGGCTTGGTAGCGCACACCATCGAGGGTAAAGGCCGTCCCCTCAAGGGTCGCTTCGACATCGGTGATATCGTCCCCGTATACATGCACCTTCTCCGTGGGCTGAACGTAGGCACTGCTGTGCACCCAGGCATCCTTGATTCGATCACTCTGCAAAATTTCCATTTTGGTATTGCGGATATTTTCCAGTGTCTTGAAGTACTCGATGTGCGCCGGACCGATGGTGCCGACAACGGCATAGTGGGGGTGGACGAAGGTGCTGATCTCGGCGATGTCCCCCTCGCCCCTCGCCCCCATCTCGACAATATATACTTGCGTGTCTTCGGGCAGATCGACGTTGATATCTTTGACCACCCCGCCGAGAGTGTTGACCGAGCGAGGGGTAGCGTAGGTGCGGTATTGTGCTTCGAGAAGATGGGCAAGGATATTTTTGATACTTGTCTTGCCGTAACTGGCAGTGATACCGACAATGACGAGATCCTCCATACCATCCAGTTTGGTTTTGGCCTGACGCAGGAACCCGGCAAAGCGAATTTTCTCAATTACGACTGAGACACCGTGCGCGATGAGGATCGGGATGAAGATTGCTTTGTAGGGAGAGACGAAGGCAAACAATACCCCAAAGAGCATCAACACCCCGAAGAAGAGCTTCACCCGCTGCGTCCATACCAATGGTTTGTCCAATCCACGATACCAGACGAACAGCAACGGCAGATACAACAGTGCCACTACCCAGCCATACGGACTGACAGATTCGACAAACGCGTACAGAGCAAACGGGATCAGGAAGTAGAGCAGATTCCACCATGGCTTGGTGTGGTGAAAAATGACGCGGTCAAGTTTGTAGCTGTACCACTGAAGATTGGTGATGACATAATAGCCGATGGCAGTGAGAAACAGTAGATAGGCGATAATATTGAGGATGATCATGGGCGCTCCGGGAAAGTATTGGAGAATTCTAGCATTCTTCTTCTATTTTTTCAGCAATCTCCACTGCGTTTTTCAAAAAGAAAAAATGATCCCCATCCATCGGTATCAATTTACTGTTGCCAATGAGTTTGTTGATCTGGGCACCGGTCCAAAGAGGCGTCGCCGTATCTTCTTTGCCCCAGAAACAAAGCCCCTGCCCTTCAAACGCAGCAAACTGATCTGAAAAATCCTCGTCAACCACATTTTTGAATGTCTGGTACATCCCTTCATTCATCCCTTGTGCATCGGCACTGACAAAGAGACGACGCAAGTAGGCGATCCCGAAAGGTTTGAGGAGTTTGAAGAGGCGAATCTTGAAGCGAACTTTGAACGGCTTGGGGACGGGGATGCCGGCCGAAGAGAGGAGAACGAGGCACGGTGGGTTGAGCAGTGTGGCTACTTTGCCCCCGAAAGAGTGTCCGGCGATGATCTCCGGTGTGATACCGATCTGCTCGAGAAAGATTCGCAGGATCGCAGCGTAGTCTTCCGTCGTGAGAGATCGGTCATTGGGGCTTTTACCAAATCCGGGCATATCGACGTAAATGTGCTGATACTCCGGGAGGAATTTTCCAAACGCCTGCTGCATGATCTGCTGATTGCTCCCCCAGCCGTGTAGGATCAGGATGCTGCGTTTGTGCCCGGGATTGAGTCGTGTATAGTTGAGGACAAAATCATACCCCTCGTATCGGCAGGACTTGGAGGCCATGGGTCAGCGGAGCCTTTGGGTCTTGTCGAAGCCATAGACATCGGGAAAGAGCTGCAACCCACCGCTGCCGACATAGGCGGTCTGATAGACAATGTGCACCGGGATATGTCGCTGGAGTTTGACGTAGCTGATCTTGTGGGACTTCTGATGCTTTTCGATTGTCCCGAGGGATGTGGCAGCATACCCGGTTGCCACCTTTTTCAAGAGATCTTTCGGGCGGGAGAGGCGCATGCACCCGTGACTGTAAGCACGACTTTTCCGCTTGAAAAGTGATTTTGCCTGCGTGTCATGCATGTAGACCGAGAAGCGATTTGGGAACATAAATTTGACGGTGCCGAGGGCATTTTTCTTCGAAGAGCCTTGAACGATCCGGTACGGGATAGGTGTTTTGTTGTTCTTGCCTGCATATTTCTTCCAGTTGACGGTCTTGGGGTCGACCTCCGGAGCATCAGCTTTGAATCCTTCGTAGACTTTCATGTTGTGCCGTTTGAGATAGTTCGGGTCTCGGAGGATATGCCGGATCGCATCTTCGCGGATGATGTTCTGAGTCATCGTCCACGTCGGGTTGAGGACGACATACTTCATGGTCGAGCTGAAGATCGGCGTCTGCCAGGCCGGCTTGCCGACAATGACCGGGAATTGCATGGATGTACTGCCCCCTTCGTAAAAGCGGAGCATGAACTCCGGCACATTCACCTCGATATACGTATCCCATCCCGTCTGCGGCATCAGTTTGGTTCGCTCGATACTGAGACGAATCTTACGCATCTTCTCATCCATAGCTCCCGGTTTGTAATAACTGAGCAACTTTTTGAACTGGGGATTTTTCGGGATATAAGGCTGTAGAATCTCCTCGATCGCAGCACCTTTTTTCAGTTGAGCCAGGATCGCTGCCGCATTGACTTTTTGCTGATTGAGGTCAAAGTACGTTTTGGTACCTCGACCGCTGCGTCCCGATTGTGATGCACGAAAAGCCGGGAGATCGATGCAGCTATTGGCCAGATTGCGGGCATAACCGACAAGCATGCGACTGAGAATCTCCGTATCTTTGTTGACCTGATACTGCTGATAGAGACCATCCAGTCCGCAGGCAGAAGCGTAACGGTCTTCATTGTAGATTGAGAGGAAGGCGTCCCGGTCAGCAGGTTTCCACCCGTTGGCATCTTTGATCCCCGGGATCCCCGAGCATCCGGCTAACAACAAAACCATCCCGATCGCTACACCTAAATTCCGTCTCATAATGATCCCTTCCCCGTTGCACTGTACGCATTTCGTGTGTTAAAAAAGTAGTGATTTCATTATACCGTTTCAAGTTTAATGTAAGGGGTTTTTCCTGCGAGAACAGGCACGAGAACAGACAAAAGATGAGCTGAAAGCCCACTGAAGGTTGTACCCGCCGAGGCGACTGGCCACATCGAGCACTTCTCCGACGAAGTAAAGCCCCCGTGCCAGAGTACTCTCCATCGTCTCCGGGTCAATCTCCGCAACCGATACCCCACCCCGGGTCACTTCAGCTTTGCTGTACCCGAAGGTGCCCGCCGGAGCCATTTCATAAGCATTCAGGCTTCGCAGTCGTGCAATTTCGTCCGAGTGCAACTGCTTTGCTGCTTTGTCCTCGATCTCCAGATGCTTGAGAAACGCTTTGGCCATCCGGCGCGGTACCGGCAGGAGCGTACTGATCTGCTTTTTACTCCCCCGAAACATTTCCCAGTCAAATCCGGGTACCCAGTCAATCGTGATCCTCCCCTTTTGCCAAAAAAGGGAAGCGTCAAGCACCGCCGGACCGCTGATTCCTTTGTGGGCAAAGAGAAGATTGCCGCTGATGGTTTTTTCGGCTACCGTAATCTCTACCGAAGTTGAAAGGCCGCTGAGCTCCTTGAAAAACGCCTGCTCCCTCTGGAGCGTCAATCCCACGAGTGCCGGACGGGGTGGGACGATCGTATGACCGACACTTTCGGCGATCCGGTAACCGATGTCCGTCGCCCCCAGCCGGGGGAAGCTGATCCCCCCGGTTGCCACCACAACTCTTTTGGTTTCAAAACGTCCACAAGAAGTTTTGACACGCCAACCGCTCTCCATGCGCTCTATCCCGAGGATCTTACAGCTCGTTTTTCGCGCGATCTCTCGAGAGGCTTTTTCGAGCAGTGCCACAATCTGTCGAGCACTCTCAGGACAAAAGTACTGCCCCTCCTTGCGGATCACCGGCTCGAGCCCCCGCTGACGTAGCCAGGCGATCAACGCTTCCGAACCAAACGCCCGCAACGCCGAAGTCACAAAGGCCGCATCCGACACGTAATCCTCCGGGGAGACGGACACATTGGTAATGTTGCATTTCCCCCCGCCGCTGACGAGGAGTTTGGCACCGAGCTGTGCATTGCCCTCGATGAGGAGTGCCGCAGACGGATCGTCAAGCTGCGCCGCCGTCATCAGACCGGCAGCACCCCCACCGAGGATGATCGTCTCATACACCTTTTCAGCACCCATTGTCAGCGTGCCCGGCATGTGAGACAGCTTCACGGCGATCTCGCCACCCCTCGTAGATAAAAAGATCGAGAGGGTTCTGAGGATGGACACAGTTGAACGCCACCCATTGCTCAGGATCGACGGCGGTGAGTGTGCACGTGTACGTGACACCGTCCCGCTCGATCATCACGGCATTGCCGTCATACGTCGCAGCGCCTTCCGATTGATTTGCTTCAATACTGAGGTTGGCATCGGTATAGCACGTCTCACGGTACGTGTCAGCCGTAAACGCCCAGCTGAGATACTTCCTTTCACACGTATTGTCCATGTAGTACGTATGCCCGACCAGCAGCGCCTCAGCCGAGAGCGGCACTGCCCCGCCACTCCCGCAGCCGGAAAGCCCTATCCCGAATAGCAACCCCAATATACCGATCCACTCTTTCTTTCTTTTTTGCACTGGATTCCTTTATGGTTTAGAGAACCCTATTATAACATGCACAGGTTTGGTGGGGTTGAAAACCCCGATCCCTTATACAGGTAAACCCATGCTTACCAGAATCGGTTGGCGTAGATTTTCCAGTGGGAACCATCTGAGTGCTCCCACACGGCAACAGCATTGCCGTCGGTATCTACGGCGACTTGAGGATGGTCAGCATTATTACTCATGTTTTCAATCGCCTGCGCAGTTCCCCAGGTACTGGAGCCTTCCAGTCTGCTGTTGGCATAAATACTCCTGGCACTTCCATCGTACTGCCACCAGACGACAACCGTATCCCCGGCTGTATTGGTAGAAATCTGTGCATAGTAGGGATTCCCTCCGGTAGTTGAATTGATCACATTTCTTCCGCTCCATCCACTTCCGGGAATGTAAGTATTCGAATAAACTTTTGTCGCCTGTGGTGCCCAGATCGCCGTCACGCGACCATCCCCATCAACGGTAATCTGAGGATCATCAGCATTATCCGTACTGTTTTCCAGTGGCTGCGTCGGTGTTTCCCAGCCGTTACCGTATGCATATCGATTGGCAAAAATATTACGTAGGCCACCGCTACTTTCTATCCAGACTACGTAAGCATTCCCGTCCCTGTCAACGGCCAAATGTGATCTTGAACTGCCATCCGAATCGTTTTCGACCGGTACGACAGAGCCCCATCCACCGTTTGTAGTATATCGACGCGAGAGGATGTCGGAACCGGAGCCGTTGTCTTTTGCCCAGACGACAAAAGCAAAATCGTGACCGTCGAAGGCAACCTCGGGACCTCCCAGGATATAGTTTGCACCTGAATCGATCATCGAAGCATTGCTCCATCCAGTCGTATGAGAAAACCGTGCGACATAGATCCCAAGGTGGGTTCCATCATACCCTTGGTACCATGTGGCAAACGCGTCCCCCTGTGAATCGAAAGCTACTTGGGGTGCATGGGCATTATGGTCGTTTCCGTCCAGTACATGGATGCTACCCCACGTGGAAGCCGAAGCATCATAATACCTCGCCATGATATCCTGATGTCCCCCACTCTGCATCTCCCAGATCACCAATATGTTGCCATCACCGTCCACTGGCACCTGTGGGTCATTCGCCGGACTGCCACCCACTGCAATTGTGTCGGATGGTGACCACGTATCGGTTGCCGCCGTGTAACGGCTGTAACGGATTTGACCCCAGGAACCATTATCTTGAACCCAGACGGCAATGGCGTCTCCATTTGGAAGCGAAGCCACCTGGGGTTTTTTCGCATCCACCGTATTGCCGCCACTGATCAAGACGGCACTCCCCCACGCTCTGGCGATCGTCACGGTCACCGTTGCCGTGTCTTCTCCGCCGTGACCGTCCGTGGTCGTATAGTCAAAAGTCTCGGTTCCGCTGTAATTATCCGGGGGAGTGTAGGTGATCTTGCTGCTGTTGATTGTCACCGTGCCGCCGTGGTCAGGGGTGGTGAGGCTGCCCGATTTGATACTGAGGCTATCGCCGTCACTGTCGGTATCGTTGGCCAGCACATCGATCGTCACCGCCCCACCGGCACGGGTGGCCGAGGCCGTATCGTCGTGGGCTGCCGGTGTGGCATTGACGGCAACGGAAACAGTACCGTTATCCTCACCCCCCTGTCCGTCACTGACCGTGTACTGGAATGTTTCCGTCCCGTAGTAGCTGGTCGAGGGTGTATAAATGACTTTGCCGCCGCTGATCGTCACGGTGCCGCCGTGGTCAGGGGTGGTGAGGCTGCCTGCTTTGATACTGAGGGTATCGTTGTCCTCATC
>WFSU01000168.1 GCA_015485845.1 Nitratifractor sp.
GTTGCAAAAGTACTACTACCATCGTCTGCTCTCCCAGGCACGCGAAGCGGTGATCCTCTATGCCACAGCCGATGACCGCCTGCCGTCGAAGTTCCTGTATGAGCTTGGGATCGAGAGTGTCGAGCCGACCCCGACCCCTATGGGGCTGCTGTACGATCAGCCCGTTCGCCTCGTGCCTGAATCTGAGCCGGTGGTGGAATATTTTGACCCCACGGCACAAACATGGTCAGCCTCTCGGCTCAAAACATGGCTTGGGTGTAAGCGACGCTATTATTACCAATACATCCGAGGCATCAAAGAAAAACCCGATACCGAACTTAACGAAGGAACCTTTCTCCACACGCTCCTCGATCACCTTTACCGCGACACAGATTACTACGAGACCCCGGAGGCATTACGCCAAGAACTTCATCGCCTTATGGACGAGCTCCTTCTAGATGAGACACCGAAGATCGCCTATCTCAAATTCCTCTGGCGCCAAAAACTCGAACCGTTCATCGCCCAGCAGATCCGGCATTTTCGCTCCGGGTGGCGTGTGGCGGAGCGGGAGCGGGTGTTTGAGGGCACCATCCATGGTCTGCGTTTCACAGGACGCATCGACCGCATCGATCAAGATGCCACCCACACCCTCATGATCGATTACAAAAGCGGCAAGATTTCCGAAGCCAACCGGAGCAAAAACCTCGAGCGGACAACGGATTTTCAGATGAACATCTACCGCCATCTTCTCACTCCCCATTACAGCAACCTTTCGCTGGCATTTCAAACGATCCTTACTGATGGAGAGCTTCACGAAGCCATGGCACTCGATGACAAAGAGGCGCACCTCGAAGAACACCTCTCTACCCTTAGACAAACCCGGTCATTTGTTGCTGAAAAAACCGAAAAACTGACGCAATGTTCGTACTGCCCGTATGCGTTGATGTGCGGGCGGTGATTTTGATCTTGTTTTGTTTTTTGTTATAATATCCATACAAGGAGTTTTGATGCCAAACGATATACTTTTATTACTCAAACAAGCCAAACAAAACTATGCAAAAGAAGGTTTCAAGATTCTTGGTATTTTTGGCTCTTATGCGCGCAACGATGCAACCAAAGAGAGTGACATCGATATCCTGTATGAGCTTGACACATCTTTTATAAAACAGCACAAGGGTTTCGATGCTTTTGCCAGATTATCTGCCATTAAACAAGAGCTCAAAAATCTTTTCGGTGTCGATGTTGACATTGCAGCAAAAAGCGGTCTGAGCCGAACGGGTCAAAAATACATTATGAGGGATCTGCAGCGTGTCTGATATTTCTGATACTTCACGGCTTGAATTTGTCGTGGAAATGATCGAAGATATTGAATATATTATCAATGACCATTCAAAAGCTACTGTCGGCATGAAAATTTTGCTGTTAACCCAAATTTCGCTAAAATCACACCAAAAAGGCAGAACACCATGACTTTTCCTGCACCTCTTCAAAATGACTCCATCAAAATCATGTTGCTTGGTTCCGGCGAGCTGGGAAAAGAAGTGGCCATCGAGGCGCAGCGTCTCGGGATCGAAGTAGTCGCCGTGGACAAATACAAAAACGCTCCCGCGCACCTCGTCCCCAATCGCAGTTATGCCATCGACATGCAGGACGAAGCGGCTGTTCTGGGACTGATTGAAAAGGAACAGCCCACGTATATCCTCCCCGAAGTTGAAGCAATCTCCATCTCTGCCCTCTTCGAAGCCGAAAAACGGGGCTTTCACGTCATCCCCAATGCCGAAGCGGTCAACAAAACCATGAACCGAAAAAACATCCGTGTTTTCGCCGCCGAAGAGCTGGGACTGACCACCTCCAAATACGAGTTTGTCACCACCCTTGAGGGGCTTGAGTCTGCCGCTGAGCGTATCGGCTTCCCCTGCGTCATCAAGCCGGTGATGAGCTCCTCAGGGCATGGCCAGAGCATCGCCCGCACGCCGGAGGATATTGCCAACTCATGGGAGATCGCCAAAGAGGCCAGGGGGGATGCCAGCGAACTCATCGTCGAAGAGTTTATCCCCTTTGACTACGAGATTACCCTGCTGACGGTACGCAATGAGACCGGTACCGTCTTTTGCGATCCTATCGGGCATCGTCAGGAGGATGGGGACTTCGTCCTCTCGTGGCAGCCGATGGCCATGACTCCCGAGGCGCTGGATAAAGCCCGGACGATAGCCAAAGCCGTTACAGATGGTCTCGGAGGCCGGGGGATCTTTGGGGTTGAGTTTTTTGTCAAGGGGGATGAAGTCTATTTCTCCGAACTCAGCCCCCGCCCCCACGATACCGGGATGGTGACACTGATTACCCAGAGCCAGAGTGAGTTTGCCCTCCATGTCCGTGCCGTGCTGGGACTGCCGCTGGAGTTTACCACCTACGGCAACGGTGCGTGTGGCGCATACAAGGCAAAAAATGAGAGTACCTCTCCCACCCTCGATATCCCCAATGATGCCTTTACCGCCACGAGCTTCGTCCGCATATTCGGAAAACCCGAATCCCACATTGGCCGCCGTATGGCCGTGAGCCTTGTGCTGGATGAAGATGTCGAGCGTGCCAAAAAACGGGCAACGGCGATTGTCGAACGTATCAGTGATTCTTGAGCCTTCGCGTAGGGTGTTGTGCCCCACAACACCAAAATATTCCGCACGACAAAATATGTCTAAATAAGCCAGTTACGTGTCGTCAGATCAAAAGGTGTTGTCAGGGGACAACACCCTACGCATTTTGTGATATAATCCTGCATGCATAGAATTTCCGTTAAACAAAACCCACTATAATTCCATCAAAAACAGATCACCCAAAAGGAAGTACCATGAAACTCTTTTCCCGTGTTCTTCTGCCGCTTATTCTCCTCATCTATATTGCCATCGAGACGTACGCCAAACTGCACCACACCTCCATCTGCGGCTCCACCGGCTGCAAACTTGCCGGACAGCTCCTCAACTTCCCCAGTATTTATCTCAACTTCATGGGACTGGCTGCCGCTGCCGCCATCCTGATCCTCGGATGGCTCTCTCTGAAGCGTCCCGAGTGGGAGAAGCTCTTTTTCATCGCCCTCTATGCGGCTATTGCCTTCGAGACGATCATGTTC
>WFSU01000169.1 GCA_015485845.1 Nitratifractor sp.
AGTATCCGCATTGCCAAAAGTGGTCTGGCAGAGAGGCTTTTTTCCGATTTTAAGATTGCAGCATTCACTTCGTCGTTTCTGTATCTCCTTCTCTTATTTGCGTTGTGGGGGCTGATACGAAAAATGGGAGAGATGGAGCGAAACTATGCCCGCGATCTCGAGCGGGAAGTGGAAGAGAAGACTCGGGAAGTGGCGAAACAGAAAGACGTATTTGAGACTCTGTTTGAAAAATCTTCCGACGGCATCTTTATCCTCGAAGATCAGCAAATCATCCAGTGCAATGAAAAGATCGTCGAAATGCTCCGCTATGAAAGCAAGGAAGATCTCATTGGCAAGCGTCCGGCCAGGCTCTCGCCCGATGTACAACCTGACGGGCGTGATTCACTCGAGAAGGGCGATGAAATGGTGGAGCGGGCACGGGCTGATGGGCATCATCAGTTTGAGTGGATGCACACCCGTCGCGACGGTGAAGCGTTTCTCGCGGATGTGATCATGACCCCCATTACCCTTGAGGGGCGGAGTGTGCTGCACGTTGTCTTGCGGGATATTTCCGAGAAGAAAAAAGCGGAAGCCAAACTTCTCGAACAGAAAAATGCCCTTCATCACCAGGCACACCATGATGCTCTGACCAATCTCCCCAACCGTTCGTTGTTGCTGGATCGCCTCGGTCAGGGGGTGAAACGGGCTGAACGCAACGGAACGATTCTCGCCGTCTTTTTCATCGACGTGGACAATTTCAAGAAAATCAACGATTCATTGGGGCACCATATCGGAGACAAAGTGCTGATCCGTGTCGCGGAACGTTTGTCGTCGATGACCCGGGGAGAAGATACCCTCGCACGGCTCGGAGGGGATGAATTTACCATTGTCACCGAGTGTTCGAGCAGTGCACAGTTTGCTTCACGTCTTGCCCGGGATATTCTCGATCTCTTTCAAGAACCGATCACCATCGAGGGGCACACGCTGCACCTTTCGGCCAGCATCGGGATCAGCTTTTATCCGCAGGATGCTATGTCCGTCCAGGATCTGCTCAAATACGCCGATGCCGCCATGTACAAGGCCAAAAACGACGGGAAAAATACGTATCGTTTTTACTCACCGGAGATGACGCGTTTGCTGATTGAGCGCGTGACCATGGAGCAGGAGCTCCGCCAGGCGATGGCTTCGGATCAATTCCGTGTTTATTATCAGCCGCAGATGGATGCGACGAGCGGCCGGGTGACGGGGCTTGAGGCACTGATCCGCTGGGAACATCCCGACAAGGGGATGATCCTGCCCGATACCTTCATCCCGCTGGCGGAAGAGACGGGGCTGATTATCGAGATCGACCGCTGGGTGATGCGTACGGCGATGCGTCAGGTGCGTGTCTGGCGGGATGAGGGGGTCGATCCGGGCGTTCTCTCCCTCAATCTCGCGGTTCAGCAACTAATGAGCAACGAGTTTATCCCTCTGCTTAAGGCGGAGATGGAGGCGACAGGCTTTTTGCCCGAATGGCTCGAGCTGGAAGTGATCGAACGGGAGATGATGACCAATCCCGAGAAATCGATTGAGCGGTTGCAGCAACTGAGTGCGATGGGTATCGGGATCGCGATCGATGATTTCGGGACGGGGTACTCTTCACTCTCTTATCTAAAACAGCTGCCGCTTGACAAACTCAAGATTGACCGTTCGTTTGTCCAGGGGGTCATGACCAATCAGGACGATGCCAGTATCACCAGGGCGGTAATCGCCCTGGCCAAAAGTCTGAACCTTAACGTGATCGCTGAAGGGGCGGAGACGAGTGAACAGGCTGACTTTCTGGTTGCCAACGGCTGCCCGAACATTCAGGGCTATTTTTTCGGTCGTCCCATGTCTGCCGAGGCGATGGAAACGAAGCTATCAACGCACTAATAAAAAAAAGTATGACAATTTGACATATTTTTGTGGGTGGAACCTTTTTCCGGCTATACTGTCACCATGAACAAGTTGCAAACACTCACACATTACTTCGGATACGACACTTTCCGCCCGTTGCAGGAGGAGGTGATCGATGCGATTCTTTCCCAGCAGGATGTCTTGATGATCCTCCCTACCGGTGGGGGTAAATCGCTGTGCTATCAGCTCCCGACACTGCTGATGGAGGGCGTGACGGTTGTCATCTCGCCATTGCTGGCACTCATGCATGATCAGGTTGTCGCCCTGCAGGCCAACGGTATCTCCGCCGCGATGCTCAGCTCGATGCAGGATCACGACGAGAGCCGGGAGATCGAAGCACAACTTCTTGCCGGGGAGATCCGGCTTCTGTATGTTGCTCCCGAACGGCTCAATAACGAATGGTTCCTTGCCTTTCTCCACCGCCTTCCGATCAACTTTTTCGTGGTTGATGAGGCGCACTGCGTGAGTGAATGGGGGCATGAGTTTCGGGAAGACTACCGCAAACTCTCCCGGCTCAAAGAGACGTTTCCTGCGACACCGGTTGCCGCTTTTACCGCGACGGCAACTACGGCTGTAGAAAAAGACATCGCGGCGCAGCTGCACCTCGGGGAGCCCAAACGGGTGAGGGGGAGTCTCTTCCGCGACAACCTCCGGATACAGGCACAGCACCGGATCAAAGATGGACGTGCCCAGCTGCTGACATTCCTCAAACAGCATACGGGAGAAGCCGGGATCGTCTATACCCTCTCACGCAAATCGACCGAGACGCTGGCGGCGCATCTGCGTGAACGGGGGATCGAAGCCCGGGCGTACCATGCCGGGCTCTCTACTCAAGAGAAAAACACCACCTATGCCGACTTTGTTGCCGATCGGGTACAGGTGGTGGTGGCGACGATTGCGTTTGGGATGGGGATCGACAAGAGCAACATCCGCTTCGTCGTCCACATGAGCCTGCCCAAGACGATCGAAAACTATTATCAGGAGATTGGCCGTGCCGGGCGGGATGGGCTGACGGCGGAGACGCTGTTGCTGTTTGGGGCACAGGATATCGTCCGGCAGCGCAGTTTCATCGAGGAATTGCCCGAGTCGCCGTATCGGGATCATGCCCTGGCCAAACTCGATGCGATGGCACGGTTTGCCGGAGGGGAACAATGCCGCCATCAGGCAATCGCCACCTATTTTGACGATGCGATCGAGCCGTGTGGAACGGCATGTGACAACTGCACCACCCCAGCCAGTGAAAAGATTGACATCACCGATGCCGCCCGCAAGCTCCTCTCCGCCATCTGGCGCACGGGGCAGCGCTTCGGCCTCCAGTATGTCGTGGATGTCCTGCGCGGCAGCCGCGATCAGCGCATCCTCGAAAACCGCCACGATGCCCTCTCGGTGTACGGTATCG
>WFSU01000170.1 GCA_015485845.1 Nitratifractor sp.
ATACGGGACATAGTGGACATAGCCACCCAATTCGATCACGTAGATGTATTGGTTGGGATATTTGTCTGTGTTGGGGTGCTTGAAATGATCGAGGACACCGTTGCGTCTGATCTCTTCGACCACATCAAAAAATCCAAAACCTCTCTCGGCTTTTAGGATGGCATTTTTCTCTTCACTCCATCTATACACTATATCACCTTAATCAATATATGAGACCATTATATACTGTATAAAATAATATGTCAATAGATCTGAATCGAAAACACTCATCACAAAAGATTTCGAGACATCTCTAACAAACCGTTGGCTATAATCCCATTATGTCACTTTTTCAAACCTCCGTTCTCCGTGCCCATCTGCGTTCATTTGATCCGATACCTGCGTCGCAGGCGTATGCCGTCTATCACGATACGTTCCTCCCCAAGATCGCAAACATCCGCCGATCCAAGGAAGAGCAGTATCAGTACGGGTTCCTCGATGATCTGTTTGTCAAGGTGCTGGGCTACACCCTCAATCCCTCGCCCGGATACAATCTCATCGCCGAACAGAAAAACATCAGCGATGCCAAAAAAGCCGACGGCGCGATCCTCAAAGAGGACAAAGTCATCGCCGTCATCGAGCTCAAATCCACCAAAACCCGGTCGATGGAGAAGATCGTCGATCAGGCCTTTGCCTACAAGCACAACCACCCTGGATGTCGTTACGTCATCACCTCCAATTTTGAGAAGCTCAGGCTCTATGTGGAGCATTCGGATGACTATGAAGAGTTCAACCTTTTTGATCTCGATGAGGAGCGGTTTGTCCTGCTGTATGCGTTGCTCCATCCTCAGAGCATCTTCGACGATATCCCGCTCGCTCTCAAACGCCAATCCAAACTCCAGGAAGAGACCATCTCCGGCGAACTCTACAAAAAATACGCCGCACTGCGTACCAATCTGTTCGAAAACATCCTTCGCAACAATCCCGAGTACGACAAACATCTGCTGCTGGAGAAGACCCAGACGATCCTCGATCGGATGGTGTTTATCTTTTTTGCCGAGGATCGGGGGATTTTGCCGCCCAACACCATCGCTGCGATCATCGAACACTACAAAAACGACATCGAAGATCGGGAACTTTGGCACTTTTACCAGATTTACTTCCGTGCGATCAACCGGGGCAATGCCAAGCTGAAGATCCCCGAGTACAACGGTGGGTTGTTTGCCGAAGATCCGATCCTCGAGGCGCTGGTGATCGATGCGGAGGTGATCGAGTCGCTGCCGCTGGCGCTGAGTGCGTATGATTTCAACACCGACATCGATGTCAATATCCTCGGCCACATCTTCGAAAACTCGCTCAACGACATCGAGGAGCTCAAAGCCCGTATCAACGATGACGACTTCGACCCCACCCTCTCCAAGCGCAAAAAAGACGGGGTCTTTTATACCCCCGAGTACATCACCCGCTACATCGTGGACAACACACTCGGCACCCTCTGCCAAACCCAAAAAGAAGCTCTCGGACTGAGCAACATCGACATCACCATCCCCAAAAATCCCAAGCGCCTCACCCGAGCCGAGACGAAGATCAAGGAGGCACTCGAAGCCTACCGCACATACCTCCTCTCACTCAAGATCCTCGATCCGGCCTGCGGATCGGGTGCGTTTCTCAACCAGACTCTCAACTACCTCATAGAAGAGCACCGCTTCATCGACGAGGGTATCCGCACCCTCATGGGCGGGGCGGTGCTGGGGCTGTACGATGTCAAAAAGGGTATCCTGGAGAACAACCTCTACGGCGTGGACATCAACCCCGAAGCCGTCGAGATCGCCAAGCTCTCACTCTGGCTGCGCACCGTCGAGAGTGGCCGCAAGCTCAACCGCCTCGCCGACAAGATCAAGGTCGGAAACTCCCTCATCGATGACACCTCCGTGGCAGATGATGCATTTGTCTGGGAAGAGGCGTTTCCTGAAGTGTTTGCCGAGGGCGGGTTCGACGTGGTGATCGGCAATCCGCCGTATGTGCGGCAGGAGCTTTTGGGTGCTGAGGCAAAAGCGTACTACAAAGAGCGCTATCACGCCCACCACAACTCAGCCGATCTCTACATTCCGTTTGTCGAAAAGGGGATCAGTCTGCTGAAAACCGGCGGCAAATTCAGCTTCATTTTCCCCAACAAATGGCTCAAAGCCAAATACGGCAAGCCTCTAAGGACATGGCTCAAAACACAAAGGCTCGAAGCGATCATCGATTTTGGGGATCTTCAGATCTTTGAGGGGGCGACGACTTATCCGTTGATTATGACCGTTTCCCAAGCAAAAAAGCCGGATACATTTGAGTTTGTCAAGGTTGAGACGGCTGCATTTGGCGATCTCAAAACGTATGTCCGTGAGCATGGTTCGGTTATCGCGCTTGACGAGCTCGATGATGACGGCTGGCAGTTGGTCTCATCGCGGGTCAGAGATGTCCTGCACAAAACTCAACAGGGGAGTGTGACACTTGGGGAATATACTGAAAGGAATATTCTCTATGGCATCAAAACAGGTCTCACGGAAGCATTTGTAATCACTCATCAAGCTCGTCAAGAGTTGATCGATGCCGATCCCCGCTCCGATGAGGTGCTCAAGCCGTTTGTCATGGGCAAAGATATTCAGAGATACGACACGCCGCAGATCGACAAATACCTGATCCTCTTCCCCAAAGGATGGACGCGTGAACACTCAGGAGAGACCGAAGAGACACCTGCATGGGAATGGGTGAAACGCAGCTATCCTGCGGTGGCAGAATGGCTCGCTCCGTTTGAAGCCAAGGCTAAAAAACGCTATGACAAAGGGGAGTTTTGGTGGGAACTTCGGGCGTGTGATTATTATGAGGCGTTTGAGAAGCCGAAAATAGTCTATTTAGTCTTTCAGGTAAAACCGGCATTTATCATGGATTTGAACAACACTTATACAAACAATGCCGCGTTTATTTACCCCGAAGAAGATTACTACCTGCTCGGCATTCTCAACTCAAAACTCGGCTGGTTCCTGATCGCCCATACCTGCACCGAGATCCAAAACGGCTACCAACTGATCTACGACTATTTCAAAAACATCCCGATCCCCCATGACGTATCCGAACAGACCCGGCAAGCACTCTCCGAAAACGTCCGCCATATCATCACCCTCAACCAGCACCAAAAAGCCAAAGCCACCACCTTCCTCAAACGCCTCACCGACAACCTCACCATCGACAAACCCAGCAAAAAACTCGAAACATTCTATCAGCACGACTTCAAAACCTTCCTCAAAGAGCTCAAAAAGAAAAAAGTCACCCTCTCACTGGTAGAGCAGGATGAGTGGGAAGCGTATTTTGACACCTACAAAACAGAGCTAACACAGCTCCAAGCCGAGATCGACGCCACCGATCGAGACATCGACGCGATGGTCTATGAGCTGTATGGGCTGAGTGATGAGGAGATCGCGGTGGTGGAGGGGAGAGTTGGCTGAGATTAGAGATTCTCGTGAGTATGACCCTCAATGGATGCGGGATTTTATGGAAAATCATGTAAAAGGCAGAGAGAACAGACAAAAACTCTTTTCCAAGATTTCTTCCATGGTTTTGGAAATTATTCAGGGAACTGTCCCTGAAAATGAGTTGAAGTATACGATCCGGGAAATACTGGATCAATATATCAACCATGTAGATGTTTTTGGCAAACGTGAATCCGATAAGACCATTTTGGAGTATCTGATTTTGGCATTTGAAGGAGAGCAGGTTGAGGGGACGATCGACATCTTGAGTCATATCGATCCTTCTTTAAGGGGTGTTTTTGAGGACATATGTCGGAAAGGGCTTGCCAGGCTGGGCGTATGGCGACTCAAAGAAGATGCACTCAAAGATATCGATTCTCTCTTTGCGTACACAAAAGCAATGCTATTGTATGCAAGACAAAATCAATTTTGCTGTAATTCGAAACTTCATGACCCATTTACGATCAAATCATTTGCATTGGAAATGGCAGAAAAGGTCAACGATCTAAAGGCATACACCAACCAAAACATACTGACGCGGCAAGCGTACCCGCCAGAAGCCAAGCACTGGCTCATACAGGATGTCGGGCGACACCTCGAATACATCGAGAATGTGGCAATAAGTATCCATGAACTTGATTGTTGTATTCGTGTATTTGATGCCGATTTGCTTGCAGATGAAACCATACAAGATTTGGCGATAGTGATCTCAGAAAAAGTCTATGATGAAATCCTGATGTACCTTGATCGGTCACTTGTGATCTTCCATGGTGCTGATCTGCCTCACAGAGGGATGGATTTTACAAACTATGTTATTGAGGCATTGATAAATACAATACATCAGTATCATGATCTCTCAGATATCGTGCCCCTGCTGGAAATATTTGGAAATTACGCTATGGCAACAAAGCTTCAAAATACGAGCATGTAGCCGTGGGACGACACATGTGTCAATGTGGATCTGTATGGTGCGCTTTCGGCCAGGTGATCTCAACCTCCCATCCAGCATAATATTCTACATATCCTCGATATCTTTCCTCGCCTAAATATCGAAGGAGATCCTTCTTGGTCAGCGGAGTGCCACGATCGATCGCCTTGCGCAGCATCTCAAAAAATGACGCTTCCTGGTTCGTGCCGGGATGGAATAGCGTGGCGGGGTTGCCGGGAAATGTCCGGCTGTACTCCTGCTCCAGCTCGGTGATGCGTCTTGGCATCATGATTGCTCCTTGGTCTTCTTTTTCGGCCAGGTGATCTCGATCTCCCAGCCCGCGTAATAGTCCACAAGCCACCGGTACCCATCCTCTCCAAAAAAGCGGATCATATCCTCTTCGCCCAGTGGGGTACCGCTGTCGATGGCCTGACGCAGCAGCGCGAAAAAGGCAGCTTCTTGCTCCTCTCTTGGGTAAAATATTGTCGCTGGGTTTCCCGGAAATGTCCGGCTGTACTCCTGCTCCAGTGGGGTGATAAAACGGGGGATCATTTGTGTTCCTTAGTGTTGCTCAAAACATTTTATCCCAAATCAAACACATCCATCAGCGCCCTTTTGATCTCGGTATCTTCCTCCTCGGTAATGTGTGTCAGCTTTTGGTGGAATGAATCTTTGTGCAGGAAGCAGAGGCTGTTGACGACCGCATAGGATGCGCGATCGAGTGCGTCCCTTGCTGCGATCCTGACCCGGAATTCATCGGTGAGTATGTCAGATTGGGTCGAGAGGGGGATGGCGAGAAAATAATCATAAATCTCTTCCGCGACGGCATAATTCAGTTTGTCTGTCTGGTAGATAATAACCGGCCTTTTCTTGCCAAAGCTAAAGCTCTTTTTGCTCTTGCCGAAATCGACCAGATACACATCGCCACGTTTCATTCGTCATCATCCAAATAACGATCGATGTTCTCAATTCCTGCCTCCATTAACGCTTCATCATTGGCCGTTTTTTCCTTGAGGAGGGCTTTTTTCTTCTGTGCCCAAAGTTTGTATTCTTCATCTTTGATCAATTGCTCTACGATGTGTTGATAGCGGCTTGGTAAGACATAGGCTCTTGTCTTTTTGGTTTTGTTGTCGACCAGTTTTACGATTTGGCTTGCTTTGGTGATAAGGGTGGGGTTTGTGGTGATTGTTTTGATACCATATTCCAACATTATCTCTCCTTTGTTCGGATAATGATGCTATTATATCATAATATGTCCCAGCGACGAGAGCACCAGCGCATTGAGGAGTCCTGCTGCCAGTCCGGCGAGGATATCATCAAGCATCACGCCCGCTCCCCCTTTCATGTTGCGGTCGATCCAGCCGATGGTGGAGGGCTTCCAAATGTCAAAGAGGCGAAACGAAGCAAAGCTTAATGCCAGACCCAGCCACGGTCCCCATGAAGCGGGCAGGGAGAGGATGCTGTACCAAGTGATCACCATCGTCAGCCACACCCCGGCGGTTTCGTCGATGACGATAATCTGATGGTCGTGGATGCCGGTGGCCTTTTCGTATTTGTTGACCTCAAAAATTCCGATGATCGTGATGGCTACGGTGAGCATCAGCAGTGAGGAAGGGCCGAGGGTGTAGAGGATCAGCACCCCTAATGGGAGGGAGGCGAGGGTGCCGACGGTGCCGGGAGCCTTGGGGGCGAGGCCGGTGCCGAAGAAGGTGAGGAAGAGTTTTTGCAAAGTCATGTTGTGTTCCTATGTCAGGGATGAGGTTTGGTAGAGTTC
>WFSU01000171.1 GCA_015485845.1 Nitratifractor sp.
ACCCTTTTCGAAAGGTTTATTTGTGCACAAGGGGATTTCCCCCTGTGCGGTGATATATGGCGGATTATTTATCCAGCCAGACTTTGTCGAAGCGTCGTTTCCCCATGGGATCGAGCTTGAAGTTCATGACATTTTTCCGGATCGGCTCGACGACGAGCGAGTTGGCGATGGTGACCCAGGGAACCTGATCGGCGAAGATCTCCTGTGCCTTCATGTAGAGCTTGGTACGCTCTTTGATGTCGGTCGTGGTCTTGGCTTTGGCGATCAAGGCATCAAACTCGGGGTTTTTCCATCCGGCGCGGTTGGCGGCAGGTACTTTGGCCGCATTGGAGGTGAGCAGGACGTTCAGGAAGTTGTCCGGATCGCCGTTGTCTCCGGTCCAGCCGAGCAGACAGGAATCGTCTTCGAAGTGCCGTCCTTTGTCAAGATAGGTACTCCAGTCATAAGAGACGATCTTGGTCTTGACCCCGATTTTGGCCAGGTCAGCCTGCATCGCTTCGGCGACTTTGCGTGCGTTGGGCATGTAGGGGCGTGAGACGGGCATCGCCCAGAGTTCAAATTCGAGGTTTTCGTGACCGGCTTCCTTGAGAAGGGCTTTGGCTTTCTCGGGGTTGTACTCGTAGTGTTTGATGTTGGGGTTGTAGCTCCACATGGTGGGAGGGATCGGGGAGTCAGCGGGCTTGCCGAATCCGGCGTATATCGCTTTGACGATCGCCTCTTTGTTGATTCCGTAGTTGATCGCACGGCGGACACGGACATCACGGAAAGGGGCAAATTTGACTTCATCGAGGGCTAGGTAGCCGACATTAAGCCCTTCTTGCTTGACCAGCTTGATGTTGGGATCGGCTTCGAGTTTGGCAACCTCCTCGGGATTGGGGAAGTCCATGACATGGATGGAGCCGACTTTGAGCTCGGCAGCACGTACCGAAGCGTTGGTGATGACCTTGAGGATCAGTTTTTTGATGTACGGCTTCCCACCCCAGTATTTTTCGTTGGCGGTGAAGATCATTTTGTCGTCTTTGATCCATTTGACGAAAACAAACGGCCCGGTACCGACGGGATAATGGGAGAGACGATCGGCTTTTTTCTCCGCCAGCAGGTCGTTGGCGTATTGGCTGGAGAGGATCGAAGCAAAATCCATCGCGAGGTTGGAGATGAAGGGTGCTTCAGGCTTCTTCAAGAGAAATTTGACGGTGTATTTGTCTACTTTGACGACATCTTTGACAATGCTGTCCATGTCCATGGCACCCCAATATTTGTACGTACCACCCACTTCATGGAAGGGGTTGTTTTTGTCAAACTGCCGCTTGAACGAAAAGACAACATCGTCGGCAGTAAATTCGGACTCTTTAGGGTAGAATTTGGTCGGGTGAAACATCACCCCTTTGCGCAGATGGAAGGTGTATTCCAGCCCATCCGGGGAAACATCCCAGGATTCGGCAAGTCCGGGCTCGAGTGTCGTAGTGCCGTTCTTGAACTGTACAAGGGTGTTGTAGACCTGCGTACTGGCGTAGAAGCTCTCTCCGTCTGTAGCATGTGCCGGGTCGAGGGACGATGAGTCCCCGCTGCGTCCGAAGACCAGCACGCCACCGTATTTGGGTTCGGCATGCATGAGCGATGTGGCCAGCAGTATCGCCAGCCCTGAGATGAGTAATTTTCTCATAATGATGTACCTCCTTTTGTATGTGTACCTGCGTATTGTACCTGAAAGTAGCCTCAAAAGTCCATATTTTCTGTAGAAAAGTTTTATAAAAGTTGCTATAATGGTATGGAAATTCACGATGAAGGCAACTCATGATAATTACCTCGATTATGTTTGGCGAAAATATCATACCGTTGAAACAATCTTTTGTTACAGCACTGAGGCGGGTGGAGTATCTGGAGTCGATTGTCGTATGTGTCAAGACGGAGAGCGGGTGGATCGGGTATGGGGAGACGGCACCGACAGAGGCGATTACCGGAGAGAGTAAGCGGTCGATAATGACAGCACTGAGACGAGTGCAGAAAGAGATTATAGGAGAAGATCTGGCGAATCTCGATGCGGTGCTCAGGAAGATGCACGCGACAATCGATGGCCACCCCAATGCCCAATCGGCCATGGAGATTGCGTTGTATGATCTGGCTGCACAGGCCGCAGGGTTGCCGTTGGTTACCTATCTTGGAGGATCATCTATCCGGTCACTGGAGACAGGGATCACGATTAGCCTCGGAAGTTCTGAAGAGATGGTGGCGCAGGCACTTCATGCTCTGGATGATGGCTATCGGTCGCTCAAGATCAAGCTGGGAGCCGATCCGAGAGAGGATCTGGAGCGGATAGTGGCGATTCACGATGCGGTTGGGGAGGGTGCCCGGCTCAAACTCGATGCCAATCAGGGCTGGAGTACGAAAGAGGCGATCGCGTTCCTCTCAGCGATCGAGGCACGAAAGATTCCGGTCGAGCTGATCGAGCAGCCTCTGCCACGGGAGGATCTATCGGGATTGGCGGAAGTCCGTCGCCACACGACGGTGCCGATTCTCGTCGATGAGAGTGTGTTTACTCTCGAGGATGCCAAAGCCGTGCTGGCTCGAGGAGCGGCCGATTGTATCAATATCAAACTGGACAAGTGCGGTGGCATCTCCGAAGCACTACGGATCGCCGATCTGTGTGCCGAAGCGAACGTGCCGTGTATGATGGGGTGCATGCTCGAAGGAGCCGTGAGCGTGGGGGCAGCCGCTCATGTCGCGGCGGCTCGTCCGGAGACCATCACCATGATCGATTTGGATGCCCCGATGCTGTGTGCCGATCAGCCGGTGAGGGGTGGTGTGGTTTTTTCCGGTGCGGCGATTACTATCCCGGAGCGGAGCGGATTGGGGATTGAGGAGATAGCAGGGGTGATGTGGTGGGAATAGGCTTGATTATGCAGACAGGAGGAAACTGTCCATACTTTCAAAATGGCGCTCCAGCCCTTCAAAATGGTGACCGCCTCCCTCTTCGAGGCACGCTTTGGCTCCATCAAAATATTCCAGAGCCACCCGATAGTCCAATACCGCATCCCCCTTTTGCAGGCAGAGATAATAGTGTTTGGGGTCGGGGTTTTCGACCGCATACTTTTCCAGCTCTTTGAGATGGTGCTCCTGCCACTCGAAAGTTTCTCCGTCGTGCGTCGTGTTGGTACCGAGGTAAGCGTGGGTTGTGACAAACGGTCGAGTGGAAGGGTTGATAAGCACCGCTGGTATATCGTATTTCTCTGCCAGATAGGTGGCATAATACCCCCCGAGAGAACTAGCGATGAGACCTGTGATGGAATGATGTTTTAAAAGATTTTCCATATAGCTGATGGCTGCATCCGGCGTGACAGGATGATCGGAGAGGTGAAGGTATTCGCCATAATATTTTTTCAAAAGTTGTGATGTTTGTGAGCGGGGTGTCGTTCGAAATCCGTGGATATAAAGTAGCAAAGGATTGCCTTTGATTAAAAGAAAAAGAAGATGGCGGACAGTGAGGGATTCGAACCCTCGATACCCGTTAGGATATGCACCCTTAGCAGGGGTGTGGTTTCAGCCAACTCACCCAACTGTCCTTTGGTGGGTGGCATTATAGTGAAGCGGGGTTAAATATGGGCTTAAAAGTAAGGGGTTTTCTGCGGAAATTGGATAGAATACTTCCTAAAAAAGAGAGTTAAAATGCAGAAACTTGCCCCATTGATTATCTTGGCGATGTTTGTAATTGCTGCGATTGTGATTATCCAAGGTTTGAATACCGCCAATGAGTTGGCGCATCCGAAGAAAGTGGAGCAGACTACGCCGTAGCCTTTTTCTTGGAGTAGGGACTTCAGTCCCGTATAATAAGACTCTCATTAAGGGGAACCATCTTAACGGGACTGAAGTCCCTGCTCCTGCTGTATCGCCTCGAGAATCCTGCGTACTTTGGCTGCTGGATCGGGATCACGGTAGATGGGGCGGCCGATGACGGGGAAATCGACCTGCTCAGTGCGGGCGACTTCGAGGGTCGCGACCCGCTGTTGGTCGCCGGCATCCTCGCCAAACGGGCGGATACCCGGGCAGAGGGTGAGGAATGTTTCATCCGTGGCCGCCTTGATCGCGCGGCTCTCAAACGCGCTGCTAACGACCCCATCCAAGCCGTTTTCGTAACTCATTTTTGCAAACTCCCCAGCCTTTTGATCGATGCCCACCCCGTAGATACTCGCAAATCCTGCCTCGTCAAACGAGGTCAATGCCGTCACCGCCAGCACCAAAGGCCGCTCAGTTTGCTGCCCCAGTCGCTCCATCACGGTACGCATTGCCACGGCACCGGCGCTGGCGTGGATGTTGAACATATCGACCCCCAGCAAGGCGATCTCTTCGGCGGCATCGGCCATGGTGTTGGGGATGTCGTAGAGTTTGAGGTCGAGGAAGATGCGGAAATGGGGATTGATCTGCTTGAGGGTGTCGATAAACGCCCGGCCATCGCGGATGTAGCTGCGGAAACCCACTTTCATCCAGAGGTTGTCGTAGCCGGCCAGCGATTCAGCCAGCTGCATGTTTTCCGAAGCGGTGGGGAGATCGAGGGCGACGCAGAGTTGCATGGGGTGTTCCTGTTTACTTTGTGTTGGTGATATTTTGGGTATAATTCTATCTAAAATTCAGACAAAGAAGGATAAACATGTTCGGAAAGAAACTCAAAGAGTACAACCTCTCCCCCGAAGAGCTTGACAAACTCCAGTACGCCATCGTCGAGACCGACAAGGGAACCATCACGCTCAAACTCTACCCCAAAGACGCGCCTGTCGCTGTAGCGAACATCGCCGAGTTGGCTAACAGCGGCTTTTACGATGGTTTGAAATTTCACCGGGTCATTCCGGGCTTCATGGCGCAGGGAGGCTGCCCCCACTCCAAAGACAACCCTGCTATGGCCGGTACCGGCGGCCCGGGATGGGCGATCAAGTGCGAGACCGACAACGGCATCAAGCACAAGCGCGGAGCCCTCTCCATGGCACATGCGGGCAAAGATACCGGCGGTAGCCAGTTCTTTATTACCTTTGTCGATACACCACATCTCGATGGCGTACATACCGTATTTGGCGGGATCGAAGAGGATGACATCGAGAGTTTCAAAGTGCTTGACAGTATCAATCAGAATGATGAGATTAAGAGTATTCGCGTTGTAGAAGAGAGAGGGTGAGAAAATTAAAAGGTAGAAATTAAAAATTAGAAATTCTGGTAGGCGTTGCTTTGCAACGCTTTTATTATATTGGGGACGCGACTTTAGTCGCGTTTAGTGGGACTGAAGTCCCAGCCCCAGATACAAGTGGAGCTTAATCCACTTTCTTACAACGCTTCTTCATCCTCTTCATCCGTACGGATCCGCACGACGCGGTTGACATCACTGACAAAGATTTTACCATCCCCGATCTTGCCGGTTTTGGCGGCTTCTTTGATGGTATTGACGGTAATATCAGCATACTCCTGAGAGCTGACGTAGATCTCAAGTTTGACTTTGGGGATGAAATCCACCACATATTCTGCCCCACGATAGAGCTCACTATGTCCCTGCTGACGGCCGTAACCTTTGACTTCTGAAATGGTCATCCCTTCGATCCCAGCTTCGATGAGAGCGTCTTTGACATCTTCGAGTTTGAAGGGCTTGATGACGGCTTCTATTTTCTTCATTTCTTCTCCTAAAAATTTTGATACAGGCATTATATCGGAGGGGAGGGTTGGTGAGTGATTAAAATATAGGCAAATTGTTTTTTGATTTTTGATTTTTTGTAGATTGTGTGGTTAAATATTGGGCAGGAGAAAGCTGGAAGTCGTGTAGGGTACGCAGTTGCGCACCTTTCGACGATATTTCTCTGGAAGCGGAGACTTCAGTCCCGCCCTATGTTTAAAGCGCATGGTGCCTTTTTTGTGGGGCTGAAGCCTCCACTTCCTGATAGATCACGTTGCGATCTTGGTGTGATGTTTCACACCCTTTCGTGGGCTTTCTACAGCGCCTCTTCGTCAACCTCATCGGTACGAATCCGTACGACATGGTTAACATCGCTGACAAAGATTTTCCCGTCACCAATCTTGCCGGTTTTGGCAGCTTCTTTGATGGTGTTGACTGCTGTGTCGGCAAACTCTTGAGAACTGACGTAGATCTCGAGCTTGACTTTTGGGATGAAGTCTACGACGTATTCTGCCCCGCGATAGAGCTCACTGTGTCCCTGCTGGCGACCGTAACCTTTGACCTCTGAGACGGTCATACCCTCGATGCCGGCGGCGACGAGAGCTTCTTTGACATCTTCGAGCTTAAAGGGCTTGATGACTGCTTCGATTTTTTTCATGCTGTTTCCTTGTTATGTTTGTAATGTGAGTTTCCTGAAAACTGCCGGTTTCACTCGATAGCTCTGGCAGTCGCAAACACCGTTGGTGCCCCTTCGGGGTGGAGTGCTCCTTTGTCGCCATCGAGTGAAACCTCTGTTGGCAAATAATCCAGAGGGTTCAATTGTATTATAGCCGCATGGATGACTGAGCATCCATGCACATACTCTTAGAGGTTGATGGCCTCTTCACCGTGGACGGCTTCGTCCAGACCGCGCTGCTCTGTCTCTTCATCGACACGTCCACCACCGGTGAGCAAGCTTGCGACAAAGTAGACAACCGCTGTCATAATACCGCTATAGACGATGGTAAGACCTACTGCTTCGAGCTGCTTGATGATTTGAGCGCCCATGTTGTAGTTGTCAGCCATGAGGTAGGGTGCGACAAAGAGTGCCGTGGCGATCGAGCCCCAGATACCGACCAGACCGTGTACCCAGAAAGCATCCAGACTGTCGTCGATGTTGACCATTTTCTTGAGCTTGGCGACACCAAAGGCACCAAGGGCTCCACCCACGAGACCGATGATCAGGGCGCCGATCATGTCAGCACTTCCCGAAGCGGGTGTGATGGCGACCAGTCCGGCGACGGCACCGGAAGCGCCACCGACGAGGGTTGCTTTTTTGTACATCATGTACTCCATCAGGAGCCAGCCGATGACCCCGAGAGAGGCGGCGACGTTGGTGACGAGGAAGGCATTGGCAGCCACACCGTCAGCGGCGACTTCGGATCCGGCATTGAATCCAAACCAACCGAACCAGAGGAGTGATGCACCGAGCACCACCAGAATCGGGGAGAAAGGGCGGATGGCGACTTTGCCGTAGCCTTTACGCTTGCCAAGGATGGCCGCGACGACCAGACCGGCGATACCGGCATTGATGTGGACGACGGTACCTCCCGCAAAGTCCATCTCACCGAAGTTCAATGTCGACCCGCCACCCCAGGCCCAGTGGGTGATGGGGGCGTACACGACGAGAATCCAGAGAGCCGCGAAGATCGTGAACGTCGAAAATTTGACCCGCTCGATCATCGAACCTCCGGCGATAGCGACGGCGATGGCGGCGAAGGTGCCCTGGAAGGCGACGAAAAGCAGCTCAGGAATGGTACCGCTGAGGCTCTTGTCTGTGATCCCGCTGAGGAAGAGTTTGCCCGTACCGATGATATCCCCTTCACCAAAGGCGATGGAGTAACCGGCCAGTACCCAGACCAGGGTACCGACGGCAAAAGCGATGAGGCTCATCCCAATGGTGTTGAGGACGTTTTTGCGACGGGTCAATCCGCCGTAGAAGAGTGCCAGACCCGCCGGGGTCATCAGCATGACCAGTGCGGTGGCCACGATCATCCAGGAGGTGTCTCCGGAACTGAGTTTGTCATCTGCCATAGCGGCAACCGGCATCAGCACTGTCAGTAATGTTAGAAGTTTTCGCTTCATGTGTATCCTTTTGTAATTTGAGATGGGGAATGATAACAGAGAAAGGGATGCATTAGATGCAATGAGGTGATTAAAAAATGGGCAATTAACTTTTTCCACTTCTGGAATTCATGTTTTTTGACCAATACTCTGGCAGTCGCAAACGCAAGCGCCCCTTTCAGGGGTTGAGTGCTCCTTTGTCGCATTGGTCAAAAAACACTTAGAGAAGCTTTTTAAAAAGCTACTCCTGGATGAAAGGGATGTCAAAAAGGATGCGGTGTTCATCGAGGAGGGTGATGATGCGCATCTCATCGGCCAGTGCCTTGATGGTACGGTCTTCGTCGTTGTAGCGGCCGTTGGCCTGGATGGTGAGGCGGACGATGGGGCGGCGTTTGTGGTCGATCATGATCGACTCGCCGACGGCCATGGTCAGGGAGATGTGCAGATCGGCCGAAGCGCGGAAGAGATGTAACGTCCGGCGCAGGAGTTTGGAAAATCCGTTCTGATCCAGCTTGAACTCGGGGAGATCGGCATCGGTCAGGAGGTCGAATCGTGTCGAGTTTTCCATCGCAAAGAGGGCGATAGAAGCTTCGAGAATGGTGTTGATATTGGTCATTTTGAGTCGACTGGGATCGACCGGCTGGTTGCTTCGGGTGCGTGGACGGTAGTAGAGGCGGATTCCGATCTGCTCTTCGTCCTGGTACGCCACGGTGACGGCGTAGAAGTTCAGTTGCCGGTAGTGGAGTTCCATGGGGGTGGTGCGGGTGCCGAAGTCGTTGGGGGCGTAGCTAAGGGCGAGGTCAAACAGTTCCCGCTTGTCGACGTACGCCAGAAGGATCTCGGCGGCATCATTGAGGTAGACGATCGATCCGTGCCGGTCGAAGAGGACAAACGGGGAGTTGTCCGTGTCGAGAAAAAAGGTCAAATCGGTAGACTCAGAGCCAGGCATGGATTTTTTTCCTTAGAGTGTTTCGGTTGATCCCCAGTGCTTCGGCGAGGCGCAGTTGGGAGCCGTAGACGTGCAGACCCGCCTCGAGCAGGGGTTTTTCGAACAGGCCGAGATGGCGGTGATAATCGGCCTCTTCGGGCATTTGACCCATAAAATAGTGGTGTAGCCCCCGCTCGAGGGCATCCCTGTCGCCACTTTGGAGCAGTACTTCACGGTAAATAGAAGCACGGAGTGAGCGGAGATTTTGACGGATGTCAAGGACATTTTTGGAGAGGGTGATTTCGGTATCGAGCATCAGGGTCTCGGCGGCTTCTTTCTGGTAGAGATCGGCGTAGAGGAGGATATCTTCGGGGCGTTCGCGCAGCGGGGGCATGTGGTAGATGAAGGCAAATGTTTCATCGAGTATTTTGGTATTGCCGGCATAGTCAGCGATGGCAATGATGTGTTTGTCTTCAAAGTCCAGCCGTTCGGTGTTTGGGATTTTTTCATAATGCTCGATGATCAGAGCATCGGTTTGGCTCAGCAGAGTTTCGACCGCTTCCTGATCATGTCCGTCTACCGTGGGAAGGTCAGGGAAAAGGTGCCGCACAAGGGTGCGCTTACCGCTCCAGGGTTCTCCGATGATGATCGAAGAAACATACAGCGTACGGGTGAGGTTGAGACTCTTGATGATCTGCTGTACCGTTTCGCTGCGGGTGGCGTAGTTTTGCATGCGCACTTCTTTAGGTATGTAGATGCGAAGATCATAACATGCGGTTGCTTAAAAAGTAATCAGTTACGTGATGCTTATGAAAAAAGAGGAAAGGAAAGTAAAGATTTGGAGCGGGCGAACGGGTTCGAACCGTCGACCCTCACCTTGGCAAGGTGATGCTCTACCACTGAGCTACGCCCGCACCGGATAGAAGTTTTATCGAAAATTATGATTTGCTCATATTTAAAACGATAAAGTGTTACAAAAGCGACCAGTCGCTTGAGCCGTCCGCTGAGGACTGTTTCGGATGGTACCTCGGGTCGGAGTCGAACCGACACGGGCAAAGCCCACCAGATTTTGAGTCTAGCGTGTCTACCAATTCCACCACCGAGGCATCGTTTGTGGTGACGGAATTGTACTCAGGGTGAGCTTAAGAAAGGGTAAGAAGCTTCTGAAAACTTATTCGATTGCTTCTTTGAGGAGTTTACCGGGTTTGAAACGGACGCTGTATTTGGCCGGGACGCGGACTTTGCGATCGGTGCCGGGGATGGTGATGTCGCGCTCATTTTTCTTCGAGGCGGAGAACGAGCCGAATCCGAGGAATCCAACGGAATCCCGGGCTTTGAGCGCGGCAGTGATGGTTTCGATGGCCGCTTCGACGACCGCCTCGGTGTCGCGCTTGGAGAGATTGCTCTTGGCAGCGACTTTGGTGATGAACTCAGCTTTTTTCATGGTTGACTCCTTCAGTATTTGTGTTCCATGATATCGTTATCTTGCGCAAAAGTACAGCTTATGGGGGTTTTCCTCCATCTTTTTTCCAAAAGTGTGTAGAAATATAACACAAAAGTGCCAGCAAAGTGCCTGAGCATCTACGTGATTAATTTTAATATGTTATAATATGGTTTTTAAAATCAAGGAGAGCGCCGTGCGGAGCCTAATCATTATTATCGGGATTGTACTGTTTTATGGAGGGTTTGCGACGGTGTTTCACGAAACCACACTCTCCGGCAATCTCGGCAAGCAGTTTGGTGAGGGGAACCTGCGCTGGTTCGGCTACCTGGCATACGTTGATCTCTTTCTGGTATTTTACCCCCTCTATCAGCTCTACCGCAATCCCGCGCTGCTCAAGCGGATCGACCTCTATGCCGGATGGCTCATCCTCTTCGTCTCCCTCAATGTTTTCCAGCCTCTCGTGGTGGATCTGGATCAGAGCGGCGTCATCGGTCGGACGATCTACTCCACACTGCTACCGTTTATCGGTAAGGCCGGGCTGTGGCTCTTCTGGCTGATGACGTCACTGTTGGCGTTTGTCCTGATCGTGGATGATGATTACGATTTTGCTCCTTTGTTTTCGCGCTTGGCTTTTTGGCGCCATCGTGCACCACGTGCAGCCAAAAGTTCTACCAAATCTGTCAAGAAAAAACGCACCATTGTTTCGATCAACTCTCTTTACAGCCGCATACGTGCACTCTTTTTCAATCCTTTCAATATGGAGCGCAAAGACGAGATCGACCGCATCCTCAACATGGAGCTCGAGCCGATAGCCGTACGGGATCATTTCTCCGAGGCACCGGATGAGGAACCCCCGTACCAGCAGGACAATCACACGACACGCCCTCCTGTGCTGGAAGAGAGGGATGA
>WFSU01000172.1 GCA_015485845.1 Nitratifractor sp.
GACAAAGCCTCTCCTCCTGAAAGAGAATCACTACAAATCATCCTCGTCAAGTTCTAAGGGGAAGGGGATTTCAATATTCCCCATACGTTTATACACTTCTTCCTCCTCTTTTAACCTCTGCGCCTTCGCCCCCGCCACTACCATTTCCGCTGGTATCCCCCGGAATCTCCGCAAAGCCTTTTCGTTCAATGTCTCCTCCTCACTCAAGGAAACACGGTTGCTTTCAAGGAAGTCTTTGGCTCTTACCCCCTCTATGTAAAGCCTGTTCTCTTCTGTATCATTCTCGGCCATGTAATCACGTACCTTTTCGGCGACATGACGGTGATCAGCATTCGCTCCGGCGATGTTGTACTCATGACCAACATTCTCCCATTCTTCTGTCCAATCTTCTCTGCGATATAGAAAGTAATAGAAGTTTCCGTCGTAGTCGGTAAAGAAACGGAAGTGTCCGTTGCACTCGTCATGTTCATCCCGGCTGAAGCAGAGTTCATCTTCCGGATATCCACTGATCTCATCGGTAACTTCGGTCAGCATTTCCATCTCAAACCGCTCTTTCGGGCTCAGGGTGTCGTCGATCAGAATTTCACGCTCTTGGGTGGATGGTTGCATTGGCATTGGGTCTCCTTTTTATTGGTGGAGATATTGTAGCTGATATTATGCGCGGAGTGGAAAAATATGTCAAATTGTTTGATTTTTTACCGATAATCAAAGAGATCGCCCCCTCCTGCTGCTTTAACTACTGTCAGGACGGGCTCCTACGGTTTTCGCCTCAGCGGTCTTGCCTGCTCCTGTTTTTTGGCATGTTCAACAGATAAAACAGCATGGACTGTCTGTTGGTATTCATGGATGAAATATGCTTTGAATGCATCGTAGTCTCCCGATTCATAATATGAAACAATGGATTTCAGATATTCGGATACGCGTTCTTCGTTGGGTATATACAGCATTTTCCCGTCACGCTTCAAAGACACATTAAGCATCATTCGCGCTGTTCTCTTGTTGCAGTCTTTGAAATATTGCAAATAGGCCAAATTGCAATGAAGATAGATTGCCCTGTCGAAAGCATCTTCAATCGTTGCATATTTTTCAAACAGGTAGTTCATCTCGTCGTCAAGCTTTTCCGCCGTAGCGAGGGGTATGTAGTCGCATCCTTTGATGATCACTTCCTGGTTTCTTGGCATGGCCCTTTCATTGTCCGCCACCATCTCGTCGGACAGTCTATAGTGTAAATCTTTCAGGGTGTTTTTGTTGACAGGCAAATCCTCTTTAACGAAAAGCTCATAAGCGTCGCGCATGTTCAGTATCATTTTGGCATCACTGTATCTCTTGCCTCCGGCAGTGCGACCGTACTCAAGCAGGGTAAGCGTATCGTTTCTATCGTAAGTGTTGCCCTCTATTTTGGCAGAGGTATGGATGAAATCCATACCGAATTTATCAATATAGCTTTTGTTGTTCAGAAATTTGGACAGTGGTACTTTGGTGTTGAGAGAATTGAGAATATCTTTTTCTTCTCTTGTGAATACAGTAACATTGTCGAGAAAAGCAGGGTTGTATGTTACCATTTTCGGTGCCTTGTATTTTAACTTGACAGCATTATAGTGTTTATCTCTAAATACGTCAAATCAAACCCGCGCCGTAGAGTGAGCATATGGAGGGGCTTAACGATCTGCCGGATGAAATGGGGAAGGTTGGGTGAAAGAGAGGTGTCCTAATTTGAGCCGCAAACATTTTCGCACGGCACCCCATCCTTATCGCGATCAAGTTGCGCTTCGTGGCACGTCGTGTAGTAATAGACAGCCTCATCGCAGTCAGTCATTTGGGAGCACGTCTTTTTGACACTGCAATCGTACTGGGTCTGGTTTTGCTGATCTGTATTTTTCGGATTGACCGGGTCGTTTCCGCACCCGGTCATGAATAGTCCTACCACCAGAAGCGTAAGAGCAGGAATACTATTGTGAGTCATATTTTTCATACCCACTACCGGAGCGACTGGCACGCCACTCCATCATGGTTGCCGTCCAACCGCTTCCAGCCGGGATTGCGATCGTCAAACCACTCCTGTGCCTCTTCCCATGTATCAAATGATCCACACGTTCTTTTATGGAGGGCATCGCCTACTTCGGTACAGTCCACGACGTGATCTTTGAGTTTGTCTTTACTGGTGTCAATGTCGTTATCGTTGGCGTAGTAGAGACAGCGGGTAAAGTTTTGGTCTTTGTTGTAGACGACTTTGTAGAATCCTTCGGGAACAGCGATATGGTGTTTGCCGATGGTCTGGGGGTTCTCAGGGTAGCGGACGACGTTGATTACGTTGACGGTGCCAAGCTGAACCGCAACATACCGGGCGTACCGTTCGGCTTTGCTCCACGTGTAGCGGTTGATCTTTCGGGCTTGTGGGATGATGTTGGCCAAGGAATAAGTAGCATTCAGGCTCTCCTGACTCCAGTCAAATGCTGCATCGCAGGCGAGGTGTCCCCGGTCGTAGCCGGACTTTGAGTAGTCTTTGGTGGAGGCGCGGTATTTTGAGGTGATAGCACGCTCTACTTTGAAGGAGGGGCGTTTGTCGATGTTGTTTTCGTTGACAAGATCCCCGTCGAGTGTGTAGCCGACCGCTTTGGCGGCTTTTTCGGTGTAATCGTAGCAGATGGAGAAGAATTCCTTATCGACCGTTTGATTGCATTCTGTGTCGTTGATGAACTGGTTGATGTTGATGGCCGATGCACTGCCGAC